>NZ_JBEZLP010000008.1:0-168918 GCF_040652195.1 Streptomyces sp. NPDC048278 | reverse complement strand
GTCCCCGCGCCCCTGGGTGGGCTGCCCCTCCCGCCGCTCAGCGTTCAGCGCCGTCACCCTTTACCCGCCGCAGCGGCGCTCCACCACGACGGCGGATTTCGGCGGCGCCGGAGTCGCGCAGTTCCCCGCGCCCCCTGGGTTGGGGGACGCGTCCTGGGGTGGAAAGGGTGGTCAGGCTGCTGTCGGTCTGTGGAGGAGGGATCTGATGGGTCTCCAGAGTTGTGGGGGGGTGACACCGTTGTCAGGGGTGGTTCGCCATATGAGGCCGTCGGGGTGGTGGAGGACGGCGGTGATCTCGTCGGGGGTGGGTGGGGCGGCGTTGCCCCGCAGGTAGACGGCTCGCATGCCCAGGTTGCGGAGCCTCGTCAGGGCTCGGGCGCGGTTCTGGGCGTGGACGAGTACGCGGACGGCGGACGGGCCGTCCGTGGTGGCGGGGCTGGGCAGGTTGAGCGCCACCACCACCCTGCCGTTCGGCAGCTTGCAGAACCCTCCTGCGGCCATGCGGTCACACCCCCGTGTGCGTCGGTGTCAATAAGAAAGCCACAGGACGCACCTAAGCACGAGCGGCGGCGACCCGCCAAGGGGTCGCCGCCGATACGTGTCTGACCTGCGGAAATGTGGATTACTTCACCGCGGGGCCGACCTGGAGGGAGATCGTCGAGCCGTCCCGGGCCTCCGTCACGATGTTGATCTTCGTGTTGGTGTCAGTGATCTTGACGCCGGCGGCCGGGTTCGAGGCGTCGTAGTAGTCGCTCTTGTGGTCGTTGAAGACCGACACCCCGGAGGACTGCCTGATCTTCGCCGCGACGTCCGCCTTGTGGAGGGTCATGCCGTCGCTCGCGTAGAGGCTGAACGGCGAGTCGTAGGCCTGGATGCGGTTGCGCATCAGCGTGCCGTCGGACCACTTCAGCGCCGTCGGGTGCGAGTCGATCGGGAGGATCAGACCGGTGCCCGGGTGACCGCCGTCGCCCGTGTGCGTGTTGTTGTCCGCCTGGGAGGTGTCCCACTTCCAGATCAACAGGCCGTTCTGGTACGCGTAGTGCTCCACCCAGTCCGGACGGGTCGTCGAGAAGCCGAAGTTGTACGGGCCGGTCTTGAGGGTCTTGTCGTACGACACGTACTGGCGGTTCTCCGCGATGTAGTACTGCGCGTAGTCCTTGGTGAAGGACGCGCCGATGCGGGAGAAGCCGGACGCGGTCCAAGCCGCGTCCGCGGACTCGGCGTTGTCGGAGAAGACGGTCGAGCCGTCCGCGGTCAGCGTGATCTCGTCGGCCGCGAAGCCCTTCAGCGCCACACCGCCGTCGGTCTGGTAGCGGAACCGGAGCTGGATCTTCTGGCCGGCGTAGGCGTCCAGCGGGTACGCCAGCTTGGCGTACGCGTCGATCGAACCGGTGAGCGCCGGCTTGTCGCTGCCGTCGCGCGGGAGGGCCGCCCCGTTCACCGTGCCGTCCAGCGGGGTCCAGTTGGCGCCGCCGTCGGTGGAGACCTCGGTGTAGAGGTAGTCGTAGCCCGACTCGATGTCGTACCAGCCGTCGAGCGACAGCGTGGCCGACGACTTGCCGGTCAGGTCGACGTCACGGGTCAGCGTGTTCTTGAGGTTGTCGCCGCTGCCGCTCCACCACTGGGTCGAGCCCTCGGCCGGGGTGACGACCGTGGTCGTGACCGCCTTGTCGGGGAGCGTGACCACGAGGGCCTGCTTGTTCTTCGTGTTGTACTCGGCGACGCCCAGCTTGTGGCTGGACTTCGTGCCGGCCTTGGCCACGTCGTAGTTGAGCCAGCCGAGCTGGAGCTTGTCCCAGGCGTTCATGTCACCGGGCAGGTCGCCGATGGCCTCCTTGCCGGTGCCCAGCCAGGAACCGGAGGACATCAGGGTCCAGAAACCGGTGGAGTTCTCGCCGCCGTCGGTGTCGTACTCGTCCGGCAGGCCGAGGTCGTGGCCGTACTCGTGGGCGTAGACGCCGAGTCCGCCGTTCTCCGGCTGCATGGTGTAGTCGCCGACCCAGATGCCGGTGTCGCCGACCTGGGTGCCGCCGAGCTTGTTGTCGGCCGGGCCGGTGGAGCCGGCGTCGGTGCCGAAGGCGTACCAGCGGTGCGCCCAGATCGCGTCGGTGCCCTGGGCACCGCCGCCCGCGGACTCGTCCTCGCCGGCGTGCACGATCTGGAAGTGGTCGATGTAGCCGTCGGGCTCGTTGAAGTTGCCGTCGCCGTCGTAGTCGTAACGGTCCCACTGGTCGTACTGGGCGAGGTCCGTCTTGATGTCGGCGGCGGACACGCCGGCCGCCTCCTGGTCGGCGACCCAGGCGTTCACGCCGTCCTTCACCAGGTTCCAGACGCTGGAGCAGGTGGTGGAGCCGCAGGCGTTGTTGCCGTAACGGGCCTCGTTGTAGGGGACCTTGACCCAGTCGGTGACCTCGCCGTCGACCGAGTAGCGGCCCGAGGACTGCTTCTCGTAGTACTTCTTCAGCGACTCGGTGCTCTTGCCGGTGCCGAAGTAGAGGTCCTGGAAGTGCTGCTGGTTGTAGTCCGCCTGCCAGGCCGTGGAGTTGTCCTTGGTGCGGTCCGGCGCGGCTATCTGGTTGTGCAGCGGGCCGGTCGTGCCGCCGTACCGCGGGTCCGTCTGGTCGCCGAACTCCACCAGGATCGTGAAGATCCGGTCCGTCTTCTCGCGGCCGAGTTCGACGTACTTGCTGTCGCCCTTCTTGCCCTTGAGCTGGACGACCTTGGAACCGTCGCGCTCCTTGACCTGGGCCTTGCCGGATATGACCTGGTCGAGGGCCTCCTGGCGCTGGGCCTCCTGGGTCTTGCTCAGGGGGCCGTCGAGGTCGTGCTCCTCCTGCTTCGTCGACGGGTCGTGCCGGTCGACGGTGCCGGCGGTCGCCGCCGAGGTCGTGGGCACCGCAACCGCGAAGGTGGCGAAGCCTACGGAGGCGGTCGCGAGCGTCACTCCGACGGCGAGCGCTCTGAACGTCCAGGGTCTGCTGGTCACTTGAGTTCCTCCCCCGCGCCGCGCGCACGGCAAGGAGGACCGGGTGATGGTTGGGGGTCCGTGCGCGCACGTTCAACGCGTCGATTCAAGTGACGATATTTGACTACTGGTTTACGAGAAAAGACAGACCTTGACTCAGACCGTTCAACTGCACTATGCGGAGCGGAAGTTCGCTTTACGGACGCCGGGGCACCGGGGTACCCCGGAACGACCTCGCCCAACCGGCGCGCATATGCCTCCGGTTGCCGTATGCCATGCGACCGTGCGCCCCCTGTGCACCGGTACCGTGGGTTAGGTCACGCTTACCGGACGTTCCTCTCGGGCATGCACGCGAATAGAGTCGAACGGTGGAACGCCCGGAAGCCGGTGGAAACCAAGGCCGGTTCCCCGTCTCACCCCCAAATCTTCCGAGGACACGATTGCCATGCCTCGTCCGACCCCGGCACAGCTCGTCTACGGTTCGGCCACCGTGATCTGCTCGACGCTCGCCATGCTGCTGCTGTCACAGACGAGTTCGGGCATCGGGATCGCGGTCATCGCGCTCGCCGCGCTCGGTCTGGGACTGCTGGTGGCCATGACGGTCCCGCTCCCCCGGCCGCGCACGGTCGCCCAGTCCCTGCCCGCCCCGATCGCACCGCCCGAGGTGCGGGTGCCCCTGCACCGGGAGACCGTGGCCGCCGCCGCGGCCGAACCCGTACGGGAGCCCACCGCGCCCTGACACACGCACACCAGTGAAGTCGGCGGGTCCGTGAGACTGACGGACCCGCCGACTGCTTGTGCGCCCCCGGTACCGGCGGCCCCGCTACGAGCCCGTGCTGACCACGACCGTCTTCGCGGCCTTGTCGTGCAGCCCCTGTTTGTACGGCTTGTCGAAGAAGCTCCAGCCGCCGCAGATCACCGTCCAGATACAGGCGCAGCAGAAGGCGAACGGCACCCACAGCACCAGGGCCCGCAGCAGCGAGGTCTGGGTGGAGGGGGTGGAGCCGTCGGACAGGTTGGCGACCCGCATGCGGAGCCACTTCATGCCGAGGGTCTGCCCCGACCTGGCGATCAGCAGGGTGTCGTACGCGACGAACAGGACGGCGGCGACCAGCGACTGGGCGAGGGACCGGCCGGCCGAGATCTTGCCGCCGTCCATCTGGTACTCGCTCACCCCGAACGCCAGGGTGAGCAGGACGACCACGATGCCCACCAGGATCATGTCGATGATCCGCGCGAGGGTGCGCCTGCCGCTGTCGGCGAGGGGCGGCATCCCGGCGAGCGGATCCGCCGGGTAGCCGCCGGTACCGCCACCGCCTCCGTAGGGGCCGCCGCCACCGCCTCCGTAGGGGCCGCCGCCGCCCGCGCCGTAGGGGCCGCCGCCGTAGGAGGGCGGCGGGGGCTGCGAGCCGCCGTACGGGGTGTCGTACGGCGAGCCCGAGCCAGGCCCCTGGCTCCCTCCCGCGCCCTCGCTCGGGCCCGGCGGAGGCTGCTTCCTGAACGGGTCGTCCTCCGGCGGCTCTCCCGAGCCCGGGGGCGGGGGCGGTTCGGTGCTCATGGCCCGAGTGCACCGCGAGGCGGCCTGGCCCGCATCCGGCGAGCGGCCGTACGGGGTACGACCGCTGCGAACGGGCCGGACGGCAGCGCCCCGAAAGAGGCACGGGGAGGAACTGCGCGACCGGCGAAGTGCTCAGCCGGCGACGAAGGTGTGCGCCGCCTTGTCGTGCCAGCACTGGTGCCAGGGGCGGTCGAACAGGCACCAGGCGACGCCGACGATCCCGATGCCGAGCAGCCCGGGCACGGTGTACACCAGCCAGCGGCGCAGGGCGGCACCGAAGGCGGGGGGCTCGTGGCCCTCGATGTCCCGTACCTCCAGGCCGAACAGCTTCTTGCCGAGGGTGCGGCCCCATCGGGCGGTCGGCAGCACCTCGTAGAGGACGCCGGCGACGAGCAGGACCGCGAGCACGATGCCGAGGTACAGGCCGGTCGTGCCGTCCAGCAGCCAGACGGTCTCGGTACGCCCGGAGAGCTTGGCCACGTCGATCTTGTCCTGCACGTGGTCGGCGGCCTTGGCCCCGAACGGCACGGCGGCAACCGCGGTCACCGTGCCGACGACCAGGCTGTCGACGAGCCGGGCGGCGAACCGCTTGCCGAGCCCGGCCGGCCGGGCCGCCGCCTGCCGCCGGGCGGCGGCCTGGAAGACGTCCTCCACCGGCGGCTTCCACGGGGCGACCTGCGGGTCACCGGCGAGCTGGTGCACCTGCTGGGCCCAGGAGGACTGCCCGCCGCCGGCGCCGGCGGCCATCGGGGTGGCGGAGGCCGCCGGGGACCGGGGCGCGGCGGACTGCTGCGGGGGCACGGCCGGGGCGGCGGGCTGGGGAGCCGCGGCGGGTGCCGGGGGCTGGGCAGAAGGTTGCTGGGCCGCGGGTGCCTGGGCCGCGGCGGCGCGGGCGGCTGCCGCCTTTCCGGCGCCGAAGCCGGGGCGCGCGGAACCGGCGGTGCCGGGAGCGCTGACCGGACCCTGCGTACCGGGACCGGCCGCGCCACCGGGGTTCGGCGTGCCCTCGCCGCGGACCGGCCGGAAGGTCAGCGTGCCGTCGTCCATGGGCGGCGGGGTCCCCGCCGGGCCGACCGTCGGCCTGCGGAAGATGAACGTGCCCCCGGAGTCGAGGTCCCCCTGGCCCCCCTGGTCCGTCCCGTCCGTCTGGTCCGCCGGCGGGATCGACGCCGTGCCGTCCGTGCGGGCCGGGGAGCCCGCCGCCCGGGGGTCGTTGCCCCAGGCGCTCCCCTCCGCCGTCCAGCCGGACGCGCCGCCCGGCTGCGGGTCCTCGTCGAAGAAGTGCGGGCCGGTCTCCTCGACCGCCGCCGGGGCCGCGGGCCCGGCGGGGTGCGACCCCGGCGGCGGGACGAGCGGTTCGCCGTCGGACGGGGCCGGGCGGCTGGTGCCCGGCACCCACGCGGCGCCGTTCCAGTAACGGACGTAGCCGGGGATGGACGGGTCCGGGTAGTAGCCCTCGCGGGGCCGTTCGTCACCGGGTGCCGGGGTTGGGGCGGTCATGTCCGTCATCCCGTATCTGCTCGGGGGTCGTGTGGGAGGCTCCACATCTATCAGACCCGGATGCCCGGCACCGCCAGTCCCGCAGGACCCGCCCCTTTCCGGGCAGCCCTGTGCACGCCCTTCACCGCACCGGTCACCGCACCGGTCACCGCACCGGAAAAAAATTTCCCGGAACCCGCGTAATGCTCGCGGCCCCAGCCCCTCTCCACTCGTACGGGCCCACCCGCAGGCGCCCGTACGACTGACCGAGAGAGGAAACGCACGTCATGCATCACACCGTGGTGGAACGTGAACTGGAGCTGCGGCTCATCCTGTCCCCCGAGCGGAGCATCCCGGTCCCGGCCCGGCTGACCTACCGCTCCGACGACCCGTACGCCGTGCACGTCAGCTTCCACATCAACTCCGAGCAGCCCGTCAACTGGACCTTCGCCCGCGACCTGCTCGTGGAGGGGGTGTTCCGGCCGTGCGGGCAGGGGGACGTACGGGTGTGGCCGACGAAGGCGGAGGGCCGCAGCGTCGTGCTGATGGCGCTGAGTTCGCCCGACGGCGACGCCCTGCTCGAAGCCCCGGTCCCCCAGGTGTCCGCCTGGCTGGAGCGGACGCTGCGGGTGGTGCCCCCGGGGAGTGAGGGCGGGCAGCTCGGGATCGACGACGCGCTCGACCAGCTGCTCGCCCAGTGAGGCCGCCGGCGGATGGGATCAGAACAGCTTGCCGGGATTGAGGATGCCCAGCGGGTCGAAGACCTGTTTCACGGCCCGCTGCATCTCCACTCCCACCGGCCCGATCTCCCGGGCCAGCCACTCCTTCTTCAGGACGCCGACGCCGTGTTCGCCGGTGATGGTGCCGCCGAGTTCCAGGCCGAGGCCCATGATCTCGTCGAAGGACTCGCGGGCGCGGCGGCATTCGTCGGGGTCCTGGGCGTCGAAGCAGACCGTGGGGTGGGTGTTGCCGTCTCCGGCGTGCGCGACGACCCCGATGGTCAGCCGGTGCCTGGCCGCGATGCGCTCGACGCCCTCGATCATGTCGCCGAGCCGGGAGCGGGGCACGCACACGTCGTCGATCATGGTGGTGCCCTTGACGGCCTCCAGGGCGACGAGCGAGGACCGGCGGGCCTGGAGCAGGAGTTCGGACTCGGCGGCGTCGTCGGCCGGGACCACCTGGGTGGCGCCCGCGTCCTCGCAGAGCTTGCCGACGGCGGCGAGGTCGGCGGCCGGGTCCGGGGTGTCGAAGGCGGCGAGCAGCAGCGCCTCGGTGGACTCCGGCAGGCCCATGCGGGTGAGTTCGTTGACCGCCTTCACGGTCGTACGGTCCATCAGTTCGAGCAGGGACGGCACATGGCCGCCCTCCATGATCCGGCACACCGCCTCGCAGGCGGCGGCCACGGAGCCGAACTCGGCGGCCAGCACCAGCTGCTGCGGCGGCTTGGGCTTCAGCGCGAGCACGGCCCGCACCACGACGCCGAGCGAGCCCTCGGAGCCGACGAAGAGGCGGGTGAGGTCGTACCCCGCGACCCCCTTCGCGGTACGGCGGCCGGTGGACAGCAGGCGGCCGTCGGCGAGGACGACGTCCAGGCCCAGCACGTACTCGGCGGTCACCCCGTACTTCACGCAGCACAGGCCACCGGACGCGGTCCCGATGTTGCCGCCGATCGTGCACATCTCCCAGCTGGAGGGGTCCGGCGGGTAGTGGAGGCCGTGTTCCTCGACCGCGCGGGAGAAGGCGGCGTTGACGACGCCGGGCTCGACGACCGCGATACGGTCCACCGCGGAGATCTCCAGGATCCGGTCCATCCTGGTCAGGGAGAGCACGATGCAGCCGTCGGTGGCGTTGGCCGCGCCGGACAGGCCGGTGCGGGCGCCCTGCGGGACGACCGGGACGCGCAGTTCGGTGGCGACGCGCAGGACGTGCTGGACCTGCTCGACCGTGCGCGGCAGCACGACGACGGCCGGGGTGCCGGCCGGGCAGAAGCTCGCCATGTCGTTGGCGTAGGAGACGGTCACGTCGGGGTCGACGAGGACCGCGTCGGCCGGCAGACCCGCGAGGAGCCGGTCGGTGAGGTTGCTGGTGGCCTCGTCCCGAGGCGCTTCGATACGGCTCATGATCACAGCGTCGCACCCGGGGCCATCGGTGTGAACCCCACAGGTGCCGTCCTTGGGCCGCCCGGATGCGGTCGTCGTACTGACGCACAGTGAACGTCATGTGCGCGCTGGATAACCGACCGTCCCCACCCGCCACCTCGCTGCTCCCGGAACCGGCGCCGCCGCGCCGCCGCGGCCGGGTGCTGGTACGGCTGCTGACCGTCGCACTGTCGGCCGGGGTGGCGGCCGGCGGCACGCTGCTGCTGTGGCCGCACGAGCCGCACCGCGCCGCACCGGCCCCGGCCGCCGGGCCGAAGGCCCGGACGGCCGCGCGGGCGGCGGCCCTCGCGGCGGCGCAGACGGCCGTCCTGAACGGCCTGCCCGCCGCGCTGCCCGACCTCACGACGCTGATCGGCGCCCGCGAGGCGCGGGTGCGGGCGCAGCCGAAGGACGCGGCGGCCTGGGCGGTGCTCGGGACCGCGTACGTGGAGCGGGCCCGCCGGACCGCCGACACCGGCGACTATCCGCGCGCCGAACGCGCGCTCCAGACCTCCCTCAAGGCGGCCGGGAAGAACAACACCGAGGCGCTGGACGGGCTGGCGGGGCTGGCCGTGGCGCGCCGGGACTTCGCGGGCGCCCGGCGGTACGGCGAGGACGCGCTGAAGGCGGCGCCGAAGCGGTGGTCGGCGTACCCGGTGCTGATCGACGCCTACAACGGGCTCGGCGACTACAAGGCGGCCCGGTCCGCGCTGGACAAGCTGATGGCGCTGAAGGTCGGGGCCGACGTGAAGCCGGCGGTGATGGCGCGGGCCTCCGCGGTGTACCGGGACCGGGGCTGGCGCGAGGACGCGGCGGCCCAGGTGACCGACGCGGCGGCTGCCGCCCGGACGCCCGCCGAGCAGGCCGCGTACCTGTGCCAGGCCGGGCAGCTGGCCTGGGAGCGGGGCGACCGGGAGGACGCGCTGCGGCACTTCACGGCGGCCGTACGCCTGGACCCCGACCAGTCGGCCGCGCGGGCCGGGCAGGGGCGGGCGCTGGCCGCGCTGGGCCGGACGCAGGAGGCGCTGACCGCCTACCAGGGGTCGCTCGCGCACCGGCCGACTCCGCAGGTCGCCCTGGAGTTCGGCGAGTTGTACGAGTCGCTGGGGATGGGGCAGCAGGCGGAGGCGCAGTACGAGTTGATGCGGACGCAGGTGCGGCGGGAGCTGGAGTCCGGGGTCGACGACGATCTGGTGATCGGGCGGTACGAGGCGGACCACGGGGACGTCCAGGAGGCGGTGGAGCGGCTCACCGCCGAGTGGGAGCGCCAGCCCGGCATCGAGGTCGCGGACTCCCTGGGGTGGGCGCTGCACCGGGCCGGCGACGACAAGGAGGCGCTGGGCTACGCCTCGATCGCGACGGACTCCACGAAGGGCGGCGGGGTGCGCAGCGCGCTGTACGCCTTCCACCGGGGCATGATCGAACGCGAGCTCGACCTGGACGCCCCGGCCCGCCGCCACCTCCAGGACGCCCTCCGGACCAACCAGTACTTCTCCCCGCTCCAGGCCCCGGCGGCCCACGCCGCCCTCACGACCCTGGGCAGCCAGCCACCGGAGGAACCCCTCCCGGGCTGACAGGGGCGCGGGGAATTCCGGCCAGCAGGTGAAAGCTGCCCGTTGGGGCAGCAGACGTGAAGGGGCGCGGGGAACTGCGCGACCAGCCCCCACCGGCCCGCGGCTGACCACCGGCTGCCCCCGTCGGCTCACAGATTTCCGCGGCGGTCCTGTTCTCGTTCGATCGCCTCGAAGAGGGCCTTGAAGTTGCCCTTGCCGAAGCCCATCGACCCGTGGCGTTCGATGATCTCGAAGAAGACCGTCGGACGGTCCTGGACCGGCTTGGTGAAGATCTGGAGCAGGTAGCCGTCCTCGTCCCGGTCGGCGAGGATCTTCAGCTCGCGCAGGGTGCCGACCGGGACGCGGGTGTCGCCGACCCACTCGCCGAGGGTGTCGTAGTAGCTGCCCGGGGTGTCCAGGAACTCGACGCCGGCCGCGCGCATGGTCCGTACCGTCTCGACGATGTCGTTGGTGTTGAGCGCGATGTGCTGGACGCCGGCCCCGCCGTAGAACTCCAGGTACTCGTCGATCTGGGACTTCTTCTTCGCGACCGCCGGTTCGTTGATCGGGAACTTGACCTTGAGGGTGCCGTCGGCGACCACCTTCGACATCAGCGCGCTGTACTCGGTGGCGATGTCGTCGCCCACGAACTCCTTCATGTTCGTGAAGCCCATGACCTTGTTGTAGAAGCCGACCCATTCGTTCATCCGGCCGAGTTCGACGTTGCCGACGCAGTGGTCGACGGCCTGGAAGGTGCGGCGGGCGGGCGGTGCGACGATCGGGGACGCGGCGACGAACCCCGGGAGGTACGGGCCGTCGTAGCCGGTCCGCTCGACGAGGGTGTGCCGGGTCTCCCCGTACGTGGCGATCGCGGCCAGCACCACCGTGCCGTGCTCGTCCTTCAGCTCGTACGGCTCGGCCACCGGCCGCGCGCCGTGCTCGACGGCGTAGGCGTACGCGGCACGGGCGTCCGGCACCTCGATGGCGAGGTCGACGACGCCGTCGCCGTGCTCGGCCACGTGCCGGGACAGGAAGGTGCCCCACTCCGTCTCCGCCCGGACGACGGAGGTGAGGACGAACCGCGCCGAGCCGTTCTCCAGGACGTAGCTCGCGGTCTCGCGGCTGCCCGTCTCCGGACCGGAGTACGCGACCAGCCGCATGCCGAAGGCGGTGGAGTAGTAGTGGGCCGCCTGCTTGGCGTTGCCCACGGCGAAGACGACCGCGTCCATTCCCTTGACCGGGAAGGGGTCGCTCTGCCGGACGGTCGCGTCGGGCGTGTGCTGTGTGGTCTGCGTCATGTCCGAAGGGTGAACCCGGCCCACAAGGTGCGCAACAGATACCGTTTCTACTGGGCAATATGCTCGGCAGTACAGCCGTATCGGCGGACTTTCTGTACAGGGTGACCATTCGGAGGCGGGCATGGCGATCGATCATCTCGACGGGCAGATCCTGGTGCTGCTGGCCCGGGAGCCCCGCATCGGGGTCCTGGAGATGTCCCGCAGACTGGGCGTGGCCCGGGGAACCGTGCAGGCGCGCCTGGACCGGCTCCAGTCGAACGGCGTGATCCAGGGGTTCGGCCCCCAGGTCGACCCCGCGGCCCTCGGCTACCCGGTCACCGCGTTCGCCACCCTGCAGATCCGGCAGGGCCAGGGCCCCGACGTACGAGCACACCTGGCGACCGTCCCGGAGGTGCTGGAACTGCACACCACCACCGGCACCGGCGACATGCAGTGCCGCCTGGTCGCCCGCTCCAACGCCGACCTCCAGCGGGTCATCGACCGGGTCGTCGGCTTCGAAGGCATCGTCCGCGCCTCGACGGCGATCGTCATGGAGAACCCGGTTCCGCTGCGGATCATCCCCTTGGTGGAACAGGCGGCGTCGGACAGCGCCCCCTAAGCAAGAGCGCCCCGTAAGGGGCGCGGGGCTGTATCGATGTGCGGCTCCGCCGCGTGGGCGCGAGCAACCCCCACGCACCCGCACCCGCACCCGCACCCGCACCCGAAACTCAACAGCCGGGGACCTTCTCCCCCTTCTCCAACGCCACCAGATCGGACACGGCCCCCTTCAGCGAGGTCACCGGCACCAACCTCAGCCCCTTCGGCAACTCCGCCTTCGCATCGGCGCATTCACCCTTCGGCACCAGGAACACCGTCGCCCCGTCCCGCCGCGCGGCCTGCGTCTTCAGCGCGACCCCGCCCACGGCGCCCACCGCGCCGTCCGCACTGATGGTCCCCGTGCCGGCGATGTTCCGGCCCCCGGTGAGATCGCCCCCGCTGCCGTTGCCGTCCAGCTTGTCGATGATCCCGAGCGAGAACAGCAACCCCGCGCTCGGCCCGCCCACGTCCGCCAGCTTCAGGGTCACCTTGACCTTGCTCGCGCTCAGGTCGAGGTACTTCAGCGCGGCCTGGGTCGCCGCGTCCTGCGACTGCTCCATCTGCTCGGTGTTGTGCTGCTCGATCTCCTGGACGCTGTTGCCGCTCGGGTAGACCGAGTCGCGCGGCATCACGGCCCGGTCCGTCCGGAACCAGTTGCCGATCACGTCCCCGAGCGAGACCCGCGCGTCCGGCCCGGTCGCCTCGATCGTCGTCATCCGCAACTGCCCGCTGGTGGTGCGGATGGGCGCCCCGGAGACGCTGATCACCGGGGTGCCCCTGTTGGCGCCGAGCACGTTCGCCGTCATCCCGGGCTGGGCCACCGAGAACGGCAGCGGCGCGAAGACGGCCGTACCGATCAGGGCCACGACGGGAACCGCACAGACGGCGACGGCCTGGAGACGCGTGAGACGTGAGAGCACGGAGTCAATCTAACGCGACGACCTGTTCAGGCCACCGCCCCGGCACCACCCCCGGTACCGCCCCCGCACCACCCCGACCCCGCCCCGGCCCCGCCCCGGTCAGCGCGGGAGCAGCTCGCGGCGTTCGCGGGTGAACCGGCGCAGCGCGTCCGGCAGCGGCTCGATGCCGATCCCGGGACCGGTCGGCACCGGGAGGTGTCCGTCGTCCAGGACGAACGGCTCGGTGATGTCCTCCGCGAAGTACCGGCCGGACGCCGAGGTGTCGCCCGGCAGCGTGAACCCGGGCAGCGCCGCGAGCGCCAGGTTGGGCGCCCGCCCGATCCCGGTCTCCAGCATGCCCCCGCACCACACCGGCACCCCGTGGGCGCGCGCCACGTCGTGGACGCGGCGGGCCTCCAGATAGCCGCCGACCCGGGCGGGCTTGACGTTCACCACCCGGCACGCGTCCATGGCGATCGCGGCGGCCGTGTCCCGCGCGCTGTGCAGGGACTCGTCGAGACAGACCGGCGTCGCGATCCGGCGTTGCAGCCGGGCATGGCCGTGCAGGTTGTCCTCCTCCAGCGGCTCCTCGATCAGCAGCAGCCCGAACTCGTCGAGCCGCCGCAGGTGTTCCGCGTCGGCGAGGCCGTACGCCGTGTTCGCGTCGACCTGGAGCGGCAGCGCGTCCCCGAACCGCTCGCGCACCGCCCGGACCGGCTCGACGTCCCAGCCGGGCTCGATCTTCAACTTGATCCGGACGTACCCCTCGGCCAGGTACCGCTCGACGTCGTCCAGCAGCTCGCCGACCGAGTCCTTGATGCCGACCGAGACACCCGCCGGCACCCGGTCCCGCACCGATCCCAGGAACACCGACAGCGGCATCCCGTAGGTCCGCAGCTCCGCGTCGAGCACCGCCGTCTCCAGCGTGGCCTTCGCCAGCTCGTGCCCCTTGATCTTCGCGGTCGCCGGGCCGACGGCGGCGGCGGTGAGGTCCCGCAGCGCCGCCACGCGCGGCACCAGGAAGTCGCGCAGCACGATCTCCGCGCCGGCGACGAACTCCGAGCAGTACAGCGGCTCGGGGTCGGCGGCGAACTCCGACCAGCCCTCGGCGGTGTCGGTGACGACGTGGAGGAGGAAGGTGTCCTTGGCCGTCATGGTCCCGAAGGACGTACGGAAGGGCGTGACCAGCGGGATCGCGACATGCACGATCTCCACGCGCTCCAGTTTCATACCGTGTCCTCCGTCGTGCGGGCGAGCGTGTACCAGCCGTCCCGGGACATCCCCACGGCCCGGAAACCCTCGGCGAAGGCCGCCGTGAACACCTCGCGGACGGCGTACCGCCAGCGCAGCGCGAGCGCCGGGTCGGCGGCCCGCAGCCGTACGACGTCCTCCGGCACCCGGCACCACACGGCCCGGTCGCCGGGGTCGCGGCGGGCGAGGACCTCGCCGTCGGGGCCGCGGTGGCTGACCGGGGCGTCCCCCGGCACGAGGGAGGCACCGGACGGCACGGGGTCCGCCGTCAGGTCCCAGGTCACCGTCAGCCGGTCGCTCTCGTCGCCGTCGTTCACGCCGTCGGCCATCGGGCCGTAGAAGTCGACGAGGTACTCGGTGCCGGTGGCGCCCAGCTTGACCAGGTTGAAGCGGGCGTTGCGGCCGACCAGCGGGTCGAAGGTCCAGCGCATGGTGCGGGCGCCGCGCTCCAGGGCCCAGTCGCGCTGGGCCCGCTTCACCGCGTGCCCGAGGCCCCGGTCGGCGGCGGCGACGAGGGAGTAGGTGTCGCGGTCCGGGCCGAACACGGCGACGGCCGCCCCGGCCAGCCGCGTGCCGTCGTAGGCGGCGTGCACGGCGCCGCCCGCGTGGACCAGGCTGTGCAGGACCTCGGCCGGGTAGGGCGGGGCGCTGCGGGGTGTCTGCCAGACGTCGCTGAAGTAGTCGGTCACGGCCGCGAGCCCGGCCACGTCGTGGACGGTACGGATGCCGACTCCGGTCACGGTCAGGGTCATGATCCGAGTCTCCGAGCCGACCCCCCTCTCGCGTGTTGTGCGGACGGACAAGGAATGCCTATCTTCGTGAGGAGATCGGCCAAGCATCCCCTGTTTCCCGTTTCCCTGAGGACTCCCATGGACGCCTGCACCCTCGGCGACCTGCTCGACGTCGTCGGCGGTCCCTCCGTCCGGCTGCACACGGCCCCCGCCGGGCTGGCCGTGCCGGTGACCGAGACGCTGCTGTACGACGCCCACGCCCCGCTGCCCCCGCGGCCCGGGGCACTGCTGCTGGCGGTCGGGGTGCGCGCGGCGGCGGCCGGGCCGCTGGTGCGGGCGGCGGCCGAGGCGGGGCTGACCGGGGTGGTCGTGCGGGGCGCGGACGGGCCGGTCGGGGAGGCGGAGACGCACGGGATCGCGCTGCTGTCGGTCGACGAGGACGCCGCCTGGCACCACGTCCACCTGCTGCTGGCCTCGGCGATCGGCGCCCGTCCGGCGGCCCCCGGCAGCGGGCTCGGCGACCTGTTCGCGCTGGCCGACGCGATCGCGGCGGGGGTCGGCGGGGCCACCGCGATCGAGGACCCCCGGCAGCGCATCCTCGCCTACTCCACCGTCGCCGGGCAGCCCGTCGACGAGGACCGCAGGCAGGGCATCCTCGGCCTCCAGGTACCGGCCAGCGCCGAGAACACCGAGCAGTACCGGACCCTGTTCTCGGCCGAACGGCCGGTCCGGCTCCCGGCGTTGCGGGACACCGACCTGCCCCGGCTGGCGATGGCGGTACGGGCCGGCGGCGAGACGCTCGGCTCGGTCTGGGTGGTCGACGGCGGGACGCTCGCGCCGGACGCCGAGGAGACCCTCGCGCAGGGCGCCGCCACCGCCGCCCTGCTCCTGCTGCGGGCCCGCGCGGCGCAGGAACTGGCCCGGCACCAGAGCGGCGACCTGCTGCGCCGGCTCCTCGACGGCACGGCGGACGCCCCGGCCGCCGCGGCCCGCCTCGGGGTCGACGGCGAGGTACGGGTGGCCGCGTTCGCACTCGACACCGCCGCGAACGTGCCGGACGCCGAACGCACCGCGCTGCGCCTGCTGGACGTCGTACGGCTGCAGTGCGAGGCGCGTTACGGGCGGCAGGCGTGTGTGCTGGTCGACGGGGTGGTGTACGCGCTGCTGCCCGGCCCGGGGGCCCGGCACCGGCCGCTGGCCGAGGACATCGTGCGGCGGGCCGGGCTGGCGCTGCGGGTTCCGGTGCGGGCCGGGCTCGGCGAGCTGGTCGCGGACGTGAGCGGGGTGACCGGTTCCCGGGCGGACGCGGACCTGGTGCTGCGGGTGCTGGACGCGCGGTCGCCGGTGGCCACCGTGGACGAGGTGCGCCCCCGGGTCACCCTGCTCCGGCTGGCCGACGTGCTCGGCGAGCGAAGGGAGTTGACCGCGGGGGCCTGGCAGCGGGTGCTGGCGTACGACGCCGGGCACGGCACCGAGTACGCCCGCACCCTGGTCTGCTGGTTCGACGCGGGCTGCGACATGGCGGGCGCGGCCGAACTGCTCGCCGTCCACCCCAACACCTGCCGCTACCGGCTGCGCCAGCTCCGGCAGCACGTCGGGATCGACCTGGACGATCCCGACGAACGGCTGGTGCTGTGGCTGCAGTTGCGGGTGCTGGCCGGGCTCAGCGCAGCAACCACGCCCTGAGGCGCTCCTCGCAGGCCCGCAACTGCCCGACCGGCACGTACTCCCCCGCGGTGTGCGCGAGGGAGGGGTCCCCGGGGCCGTAGTTGAGCGCGGGCACGTCCAGCGCCGCGAACCGGGCGACGTCGGTCCACCCCAACTTGGGCCGGGGCACGGCCCCGAGCGCCTCGACGAACCCGGCGACCCGGTCCAGGCGGGGCAGCGCACCGGCGACCACCTCGGTGACCCGGATCTCGTACTCCGGGTACTCCGCGAACAGCCCGCGCACGTACGCCTCCGCGTCCGCCGCCGAACGACTGGGCGCAAACCGGTAGTTGACGGTGACGACGCACTCGTCGGGCACGACGTTCCCGGCGACCCCCGCCCGCACGGCGACCGCGCTCAGCCCCTCCCGGTACTCAAGACCGTCGATCACGATCCGCTCGGCGGTGTGGTCGTCGAGCCGCTGGAGCACCCGGGCGGCCCGGTGGGCGGCGTTGACGCCCTGCCAGGCGCGGGCGGTGTGCGCCCGCCGCCCGCGCACGACGACGTCGGCGCTCAGGTACCCCTGGCAGCCGGCCTCCACCCCGGCGTCCGAGGGCTCCATGAGGACGGCGAAATCGGCGTCGAGCATCCCGGGGGGCAGGTGGTTGAGCCCGTTGCGCTCCCCCGCCACCTCCTCGCACTCGTAGAGGACGAAGGTGAGGTCGACGGCCGGTTCCCGGACGGTGGCGGCCAGCCGCAGGGCGACCGCCACCCCGCCCTTCATGTCGCAGGCGCCCAGGCCGTGCACGCATGCGTCGGCGAGCCGGGAGGGCAGGTTCCCGGCGGCCGGGACCGTGTCCAGGTGACCGGCGATCAGGACCCGCCGGTCCCGGCCGAGGGCGGTACGGGCAACCACGGTGTTGCCGACCCGGTCGACCTTGAGGTGGCCGAGTCCGCGCAGCGCGTGCTCCACCGCGTCCGCGATCCGGTCCTCCGCCCCGCTCTCGGAGGGGAGGTCGACCAGGGCCCGGGTGAGGTCGACGACGTCGGCGGTGAGGTCGAGGGCGGTCATACCAGGTCCCGGTCGGCGAGCTTGGAGTGGCGGATGCCGTAGCAGCCGTAGACGACGAGGCCGACGGCCATCCACAGCCCGAAGGCGATCCAGGTGTCGGCGCCGAGGCTGAACAGCAGGTAGCCGCAGAAGCCGATGCCGAGGACGGGCACGACCGGGGAGAACGGCACCCTGAAGGAGCGGGGCGCCTCGGGGTCGCGCCGTCGCAGGATCACCACGGCCACGTTGACCAGCATGAACGCGAAGAGGGTGCCGATGCTGGTGGCGTCCGCGAGGCTGCCGAGCGGCACCAGGGCGGCGAGGACGGCGATGAAGGAGGAGACGATCACGGTGTTGGCGCGCGGCACCCCGGTGCGCGGGTGGACCTTGGCGAACAGCGGTGGCACAAGCCCGTCCCGGGACATCGCGTACAGGATCCGGATCTGCCCGTACTGCACGGTGAGGACGACGCTGGTGGTGGCGACCACGGCCCCGACGGAGAGCAGGATCGGCCACAGGTCGCCGCCGCCGACCGCCCGCACGAGCACCTCGCTGAGCGTCGCCTCGGTCCCCGCGAACTGCTTCCACGGCATCGCACCGAGCGCGGCGACCGCCACCAGGACGTACAGGGCCGTGACCAGGACGAGGGAGAGGATGATCGCCCGCGGCAGGTCGCGCTGCGGGTTGCGGGCCTCCTCCCCGGCGGTGCTCGCGGCGTCGAAGCCGATGTAGGAGAAGAAGAGCGAGGCGGCTCCCGCGCTCATCCCGGCGGCGCCGAGCGGGAAGAGCGGCTGGAAGTTGCCGGCGTGGAACGCGGTGAAGGCGACGGCGCAGAACATCACGAGCGCCGCGATCTTCACCCCGACCATGACGACGTTGGCGACGGCGCTCTCCTTGGCCCCGCGCAGCAGCACGACCATCGCGAGGACGACGATGAGCGCGGCCGGCACGTTGAGCGTGCCGCCGGCGCCGGGCGGGGCGCTGAGCGAGTCCGGCAGGGTGACGCCGAAGGCGAGGCCGAGCAGTTCGTTGACGTACTGCCCCCAGCCGACGGCGACGGCGGCCACCGACACGCCGTACTCCAGGATCAGACACCACCCGCAGACCCAGGCGACGAGTTCGCCGAGGGTGGCGTAGGCGTAGCTGTACGACGACCCCGAGCCGGGGATCATGCCGGCGAGCTCGGCGTACGACAGGGCCGAGAACAGGGCGGTGACACCGGCCAGTACGAAGGAGACGACGATCGCCGGGCCGGCCTCGGGCACGGCCTGCCCGAGCACGACGAAGATGCCGGTGCCGAGGGTTGCGCCGACGCTCAGCAGGGTGAGCTGCGTGACGCCCATGGTCCGCTTCAGCGGACTCGCGTCCGCCTCGCCGACGAGGGCGCGGACGGACTGCCGCCGGGTGAGCCGCCCTGCGGTGCCGACTTGTTGCCGGGGCCGTGTACCCACTGTCTCCACTGTGCCGTTCCCTCCGCCGTGGGCTCTTGTCTGGCCCCTGATGATGCGGAGGGAACGGGCATGGGCGACTGGGGGGATCGGTCAGAGGTTGAGGGGTGGGATTGGCGGATCGGCCAATGCGGGTGGGTGGCCGAAACAAAGGGGGTGGTTCGGTGGTGTGCGATCTGCGGGTGCGCGGGGGTTGCTCGCGCAGTTCCCCGCGCCCCTTACGGGGCTCACGCAGCGGCACCCGGCCGGCGCGGGTGAGCGCCCCCCCGCCCCCAGCTCTACCGCAGCGCCTCCGCGACCTCCCGTGCCGCGTCCATCACTCGCGTCCCGACCCGCTCCGGCACGGAATCCGCGAGCATCACGACGCCGACGCTGCCCTCGACGCCGGTGACCCCGAGCAGCGGTGCCGCGGCCCCGCTCGCCCCGGCCTCCAGTTCGCCGTGGGTCAGCGTGTACCCGGGGTCGTCGTGTGCGGAGTGCCGGGCGGCCAGGATCGCCCGGCCGGCGGCGCCGCGGTCCAGCGGATGCCGGAACCCGGCCCGGTAGGCCACGTGGTAGTCGGTCCAGGTCGGCTCGACGACCGCGACGGCGAGCGCCTCGGTCCCGTCGACCAGGGTCAGGTGCGCCGTCGCCCCGATGTCCTCGGCGAGCGACCGCAGCGCCGGCAGGGCTGCTTCCCGTACCAGCGGATGCACCTGCCGGCCGAGCCGCAGCACCCCCAGCCCGACCCGGGCTCGCCCGCCCAGGTCACGCCGTACCAGCGCATGCTGCTCAAGCGTGGCGAGCAACCGGTACACCACGGTCCGGTTCACGCCCAGTTTGGTGGAAAGCTCGGTGACGGTCAGCCCGTGGTCCGTGTCGGCCAGCAGTTTGAGGACGCGTAGTCCCCGGTCGAGCGTCTGAGAGGTCTCCGCGGTCACGACGCCCACTCCTTAGGTGGTGAGGCCGGCAACCTCCGACGCGGCGGGTGCGTCGCCGAGTCCCGTCAGCGACGCGCTTCAGAGGCCGCCGATCGGCAGGACGGCCCGGCGGCTCCGGGCCCAGTCGCTTCACGGCTGCGCTCCGCGGCGGCGCTGCCACGGGGCGTGTGCGTAGGCGGACAGTAGCGGTGCGGGTTCGCTGAGCGGAAGCCTCCGTCCAGAATCCGGTCACACACCGGTATGGACTACTTCGGTTTGAACCGGTATGCGCACAGCAAGTACCCGGCGCCCTCGCATGAGCGCCCCGAAAGGGGCGGGAGGAACTGCGTGACCAGCCCCCACTCGGCCGCAGCCGAAGTCACCGCATCCGCGTGGCCCACTCCTGCACCTTCGCGATCCGCTGCCGCAACTGCCCCGCGGTCGCCTCCGCGCTCGGCGGCCCCCCGCACACCCTGCGCAGCTCCGTGTGAATCACCCCGTGCGGCTTCCCGCTCTGATGCACATACGCGCTGACCATCGTGTTCAGCTGCTTCCGCAGCTCCATCATCTCCTTGTGGGAGACCACGGGCCGCCGTTCCGCGGGCAGTTCGAGCAGGTCCGCCTCGTCGTCCGGCTTCTTGCGGCTGTGCGCGATCTGCCGGGCCTGCCGCTTCTGCAACAGCAGCTGCACCTGGTCGGGTTCGAGGAGCCCCGGGATGCCGAGGTAGTCCTGCTCCTCCTCGCTCCCCGGGTGCGCCTGCATGCCGAACTCGGCGCCGTCGTAGAGGACCCGGTCGAAGACGGCCTCGGACTCCAGCGCCTCGAAGGCGAACTGCTCCTGCTCGCCGGTGTCCTCGTCCTGCTCCTTGTTCGCCTCCTCCATCTCCTTCTCGGACTCGGCGTACGGGTCCTCCTCGCCGTCCTTCTTCGGCTTGTCGAGAGCGTGGTCGCGCTCGACCTCCATCTCGTTGGCGAAGGTCAGCAGGTCCGGGACGGTCGGCAGGAACACGGACGCGGTCTCGCCGCGCCGCCGGGACCGCACGAAACGCCCGACGGCCTGGGCGAAGAAGAGGGGTGTCGAGATGGTCGTGGCGTAGACCCCCACCGCCAGCCGGGGCACGTCGACGCCCTCGGACACCATCCGCACCGCGACCATCCACCGGTCGTCGCTCGCGCTGAAGTCGTCGATCCGCTTCGAGGCACCGGTGTCGTCGGAGAGGACAACGGTCGCCTTCGTCCCCGTGATCTCGCGGATCAGCTTGGCGTAGGCGCGGGCCGAGTCCTGGTCGGAGGCGATGACGAGGGCCCCGGCGTCGGGGATGCCCTTGCGCACCTCGGTCAGCCGCTGGTCGGCGGCGCGCAGCACGGCCGGCATCCACTCACCGCGCGCGTCGAGCGCCGTACGCCAGGCCTGGCTGACGGCGTCCTTGGTCATGGGCTCGCCGAGGCGCGCGGCGATCTCGTCACCGGCCTTCGTCCGCCAGCGCATGTTGCCGCTGTAGGAGAGGAAGATGACGGGGCGCACGACGTGGTCGGCGAGCGCGTTGCCGTATCCGTAGGTGTAGTCGGCGGACGATCGCCGGATCCCGTCCTGCCCCTCCTCGTACGTCACGAAGGGGATGGGGTTGGTGTCCGACCGGAACGGCGTACCGGTCAGGGCCAGCCGCCGGGTCGCCGGCTCGAACGCCTCCAGGCACGCCTCGCCCCAGGACTTGGAGTCACCGGCGTGGTGGATCTCGTCGAGGATGACAAGCGTCTTGCGCTGCTCGGAGCGGTTGCGGTGCAGCATCGGCCGCACGCCGACACCGGCGTACGTCACGGCGACCCCGTCGTACTCACGGCTGAGCGGCCCGGCGCTGTACTCGGGGTCGAGCTTGATCCCTATCCGGGCCGCGGCCTCCGCCCACTGCTTCTTCAGGTGCTCGGTGGGGGCGACGACGGTGACCTGCTGCACGACATGGTGGTGCAGCAGCCAGGAGGCGAGCGTCAGCGCGAACGTCGTCTTCCCGGCGCCGGGCGTGGCCACGGCCAGGAAGTCGCGCGGCTGCTCCTGGACGTACTTCTCCATGGCCCCCTGCTGCCAGGCACGCAGCTTGCTGGCGGTACCCCAGGGCGCCCGGCCCGGGAAGGCCGGCGAGAGGTGATGGGAGGAGGAAGCGGCAGCGGAGGAAGCGGCGGTGGTAGTCACGGTCTCCGTAGAAAAGGGGTCGGGCGGCGGTACCGGGGGTCGGGCGGCTACGTATGACAACCGGGCCACCCTACCGGCGCGCCCCGGCGGTCAACGTGCGGACAAGGCCGCCTCACCCCCGGGTGGGACTCACGTCACAGATCACGAAGCCGGGTCGTCACCCAGGCCCCGGCGAGGGCCACCCCCGCCATCGGCAGGAACACCGCGGCGAAGGCCGCCGGATGGGAGCCCGAGCCCGCCGCCCCCGACATGCTGCCGCCACCGAGGGAGGCGAAGGCCGCGCCGGCCACGGCCAGCAGGACGACGTTCGAGAGGGCGTCGGAGATCTGCAGGGCGGCCGAGTTGGCACCGGCCTCGGCGGGCGCGGAGAGCCGGAGCATCAGCACGCTGGCCGAGGCGATCACCAGGCCCATCCCGAAGCAGCCGAAGGCCCAGGCGACGGCGACGGTCCACACCGGCACACCGGGCACGAGCACCGTCGGCGCCGTCGCGACCGCCGCCGCCACCAGCACCATCCCCACGGTCATCAGCCGCTCCCGGTACGGCTCCATGCGGGGCCGCGCCTGCACCCACGAACCCACCGCCCAGGTCACCCCGCCGGCCGCCAGCGAGAACCCGGCGAGGGTGGGCGACAGGCCCCGCTGCGTGACGAGCATCAACGGCACGAAGGACTCGGCGGAGATGAAGGCACCGGCCGCGACCCCGCGCAGCAGGACGACAGAGGGCAGGCCCCGCGCCGCCCGGTACGTGCCGCGGGGCAGCAGCCCGAGCACGGCGGGCACCAGCAGCGCACCGCCGGCCAGTCCCGGGACCACCGACACCCACCGCAGGTCCTGGGCCGCGTACTGCAACAGCCCCGCACCCAGCGAGATACCGAACGCGAGCCGGATCCGCCGCCGGTCGAAGGCTCCCTGACCCCCCTCCGCCGCCACCGGCCCGCCCGCCCGGCGCCGTATCTGCGGCAGGGCCAGCGCCACCGGGAAGACCACGAGCACCGGGATCCCGAGGAACACCCACCGCCACCCGAGCTGCTCGGTCACCGTGCCCGCGGCCAGCGGCCCGACGATCGACGGCACCACCCAGCCCGCGGCGAAGGCGGCCATGATCGCGGGCCGCAACCGCTCCGGGTAGGCCCGCCCCACCACGACGTACAGCGCGACGATCACCAGCCCGCCGCCGAACCCCTGCACGGCCCGTCCCGCGACGAACACCCACATGCCCTGCGCGGTCCCGGCCACCACCAGCCCGGCGGCGAACGCCCCGATGCCCGTCGTCAGCGCCCCGAGCGGCCCCCTGCGGTCCGACCACTGCCCGGCCAGCACCATCCCGAACAGGCTGGTCGTGAAGTACCCGGAGAAGGCGAACGCGTACAGCGACAGCCCGTCCAGCTCCCGGGCCGCGACAGGCATCGCCGTTCCGACGGCCGTCGCCTCGAAGGCGATGAGCAGCACCACGGAGACGATCCCCACGCTCAACGCCCGATACGACCGCCCCAGCACCCCGCCGGCCTCGTCGGCTCGGTCGGCGGTCTCGTCCACGACAACGGCGTCGTTCGGTTCAAGGGCGGTCATGGTGACCACGGTAAGTCCCCTTCCCCACCCTGACCCCTGTCGCAAGCCCCACCCCACCTCGGACCTTGGTCGTACGCCGCGAGCCCCCCTTTCATGAACGCCGTATGGCAGTCCCGTTGCAGCCCCGCCGCTCCCCTTGAGCCCCTCCCCCACACCCCCCTACCGTCAACTCACGGACACGGCCGTGTGCCCGAGTGGTTTAGGGACTCGCCTGCAAAGCGAGTTACGTGGGTTCGATTCCCGCCACGGCCTCCGACTGCCTGACCAGGCAAAAGGAAAGGGCGGCACTCCATGCGGGGTGCCGCCCTTTTGGTCGTCCGTCTCAGTTGCCGTCTCAGTTGGCCGGTACGAGCACGCCGACCGCCCCGTCGTCGGGGTCGTCCGGCCGGTCCGTCTCGGGCTTCCAGATCAGGCCGTCCACCTGTCGCGCGATGTCCGTCCGCACGGCATCCACCATGTGCTGATAGCGGGCGGCCATGGCCGTGGTCGACCACCCCATGAGGCCCATGACGGCCCGCTCGGGGACACCGAGGATGAGCAGGACCGTGGCGGCCGTGTGGCGCGCGTCGTGCAAACGCCCGTCCCGCACTTTCGCCTCTGTCAGTAGAGCCTTCCACTCGGTCCAGTCCCGGCGGTGGGACGGGCTACGGCCGTACTCATCCGGGAAGACCAAGCCGTTGTCCTCCCAGCGCTTCCCGGCCCTCGTTCGCTCCGCTCCCTGCGCCTTGAGGTGCACACGGAGTAGGTCAACGAGCTGATCGGGGAGACCGACCGCGCGACGGCCGGCGCGCGACTTGGTGGTGGACAACTCGGGGTTGGTCCGTCGCCTCTGGGGGCAGTACCCGGCAGCCTTGCGTCCGCAGGGCTCTGTGCACCCGTGGGCGTACTGCGGACGGTGGCGACTACGACGGACAACGAGGAATCCGCCCTCAAGGTCCACGTCATCCCATGTCAGCCCCAGCACCTCGCCTTGACGTAGTCCGAGAGCGAGCGCGACGGCCCATCGTGCGGAGTTGCGATGCTGGTCAGCGGCCTTCAACAGTCGCTGCACCTCTTGGACGCTGTAGGGCTCCACCTCGTAATCCCCCGTCTTCGGTGCCTTGGCCAACAGGACGGGGTTCTTGCCGAGATGGCCGCGCCGTACGGCCTCATTGAGGGCGGTGCGCAAGGTTCGGTGCACCTGGTGAGCGGTGGCGGGCTTACTGCCGTTGGCCTGCATCTTGGCGTAGAACGTCTCGATGTGCTCGGGCTTGAGCCTGTCGAGCCGGTGAGCACCCAAGCCGGGGATGAGGTGCTTCCGGACCGCAACGCCGTACCCGACCATCGTGTTGTCGTTGACTGCGAGGGGCGCGACGTTCTCAACCCAGTGCGTCAGCCACGCCTTGACCGTCCACGCCTTGCCGGGCTTCCTCACCGTCTTGGCGTCGCGCTGTTTCTCCAGCTCTCGAACGGCCTCCGCTACTTCGGTCTTGGTCTTGCGCTCGACATGGCGACGGTCCGGCGTGCCATCGTCGCGCACGCCGACGGTGACGCGGCCGTGCCATTTGCCGTCCTTGCCGAAGTAGATCGAGCTGCGGCCGTTGGGCTGGCGGGTGCGCTTCTTGTTGTCCTCTGCCACAGGCAGGCTCCTGTTTCTGGGTGTCGGGATGGTGACCGGGGCGGCGGGCTGTCCTGTCCGGGAGTGCCGCCGCCCCGGGCGTCGTCAAGCGGCGCGTTGGGCGGTGCGGAGACGGGTGACGTACTCGGGAACGGCGGCGGCCGGGACCCTGCGCAGAGCCCCGACCATCACGGATTCCAGTTCGCCGGTTCGGATGAGGGCGTAACAGGTAGTGCGGCCGACACGGAGTCGGCGAGCGGCCTCTTCGACCTTGAGGAGGACAAGGGTCGGATCGTCAGCGGGGGCGAGGGGAAGGGTGGTGGGTTCGTCCACGGCTCACTCCTGTGAGACTGAGTTCATGGGCAAGTGCCGCCGCACAAACCGCAATATCCGCAGAAAACCCGGGGATGGTGGTTGACCTGCGGTGATGCGGTGCGCGGGCGGTGGTGAGTGGTGCTCCGCAGAAACCCGCGATATTCCGCAAAAATCAGGGGCGGCCGTCGACCGGTCCCCATGGGCGGGGCGGCACTCGGTTTTTTGCGGAATATCGCGGGATTGTGCGACGGACCCCGTCCGGGCGCGGTGCGGGGACCCGTCGCAGGTCAGCGCGGTGCCCGAGGGTTTCCGCGGATTTTGCGGTTTGTGCGGGAGGGATTGTCCGCGCGGGCGGGGGTCACCGGCCGCCGTGGCGCAGGAACGGGTGGGCGGTGAGACGGGGGGCCGGTGGGCGTCCGCGCTTGCCGGTGCGCTCGGGCTGGTAGGACCGCAGATAGCCGTGGTCTTCCAGCAGCGCGAGGGCCGGTTCCAGGTCCGCGACGGTGGGAACCTCGCTGCGGGACAGGACGCTGAAGACGTCCCGCCGGCTGACGTCCTCCCACCCGTTGTCCCTCAAGGCTTCCAGGACGCTGCGGGCCCGGCCGACCACGGGGTCGGCGCCCATGGCGTCGAACACGGCGAGAGCGTGGGTGGTGTAGTACTCCCCCAGCTCGATGGCCGCGCGCATGGTGTCTTCGGTGACCGGGTGGGCGTAGCCGTTGCCGCCGTGGTCGGCGAGGTGCAGCAGCGCAGCCATGCGGGCGGTCGCTCCGACGAGTTTTCCGGCCCAGTCGGTGATGTGGCCCAGCTTCCCGCCGCGCTCCTTGAGCGACGGCTCCACCCGTTCCTGATAGGCGATCAGGGCCGCGCTCGCCTCGGGGGTGAGCTGGATCAGGGCCGGGTCGGTCCATCCCGCGAGGGACAGGGTGAGGTCGATGATCCGGGCGGTGTAGGTGGCGGCCGTCTGTTCGGGAACCGGATCGGTGATGACCTTCCGTTCGCCGACCGTCGACACCGGCAGCGAGTACAGGAAGCGGCCCAGCAGACCGCGCCCCTTCCCACCCTTGATCTTCCCCATGTCCACCAGCACATCGGGCTGAACAGCCAATCCCATGGTCAGCGCGGGGGCGTCGACGTACTCGCGGCGGGTTTGCCGGTTCACCCTCAGACGCCCTCCGGCATGGCCTTTGAGGAAGACTTCCATGTTGGGACTGCCCGAGTAGCGGCCGGCGATGATGTCGAAGATTCCGCCCTCATCGCTCATCACCGACAGCCGCCCGCCCTGTTCCGCGATGAGCGAGGTGACCGTCTCCGGGGTGCAGTCGTCCGCCAGCAACAGGGGTTCGGCCGGCACGGTGAGGGTGTCGGCGGTCTGCGCGAGACCGATGGCCGTGGCCACGACCTCATCGCGCTTGTCGCCGTCGGCGGACGCGGCCTTGGCGGCGGCCTTGTCGGCTGCTTCCTTGGCCAGCCTCGCCGTCAACTCCGCTTCCACGATCACCGGCTTCATGGCCGCCTTGAGCTGCTTCTCCGCCTCATAGAGGGGATTGGTCAGCAGCGTGAACACGGCGGTCTTACGGTTGCCGGGCGGGAGCGCGACCACGGTGTAGAGGTTGGTGGGCTCGCGCCAGTTGCCGCGCACGTGGACCACCGACCGGCCGCCGGCCGCCGTGGCGAGCACGGCGAGGGCGACCGAACCGGCGAGGTCCACCGGGGTCTGCGTCTCTTCCGCGACGGCCGCCACGAACTCCCCCAACCACGCGGGGAAGACGTGGGCGGGGAACGGCGGACGCCGGCGCTGACCGGTGAGGGGAATGGGGTCCTCCCACACATCCGGTGCCGCGTCGTCCTCAGCCGGCGGGTCTTCCAGGGCGGGCAGTCCGGCCCACAGGTCGTTGTCCACAGGCTGTGGAGTCATGAGGCCGCCCTCCCTTCGGCGGTGGTGATGTGAGGGCAGACGCCGACGCGGACGCGGGCGGTCAGCCTGATGACGGCTGCACGGCCCCGGGCGCGTTCGTGGTGCCCGCAGGCACAGAGCCAGTCCGCGACGGGGACGCCCTCGCACTGGATCTGAAGCCCCGGGGTGATGCCGGTGACCGTGACCGTCTGCGGGTCAGAACCAACAGCGATACGGACGCCCTTGCGGGCGGCGACCTTCGGTTCGCCCCCGGTCGGCCGTGGCGGGCCCTGCACGGCGCCCTGAGGGCCGTTCGCGGGGGTTCGGCATGCTTTGTTCATGCCGCGCGCTCCACAGCCGCCTCAAGGCCGTTGGTGACCGCGCGGCGCGCGTAGGCCTCCGGGACGCCCACGGAGACGGCGGCGACTGTGATCTCCTCGCCGATCTCCGTGAGTCCGCAGGGGCCGGGGCACGCGGTGTGCTGCGCGGCGAGGAACCGGGCGACGCCGAACGCCTGTGAGCCGGCGCCGGATTCGGTGCGGGCCCTCACGAGGGCGAGGCCGCGTTCCAGTCCGGTGCGGACGTAGCGCTCGGTGTGGCGGCACCCGATGGCGACCGACCGGCCCCACGGGGCGCGGGTGGAGAGAGAAGAGGCCACCCCCCGCCGGGCGGGGGTGGTGTCTTCCTTCACGACCAGGACACGGACGGCCGCCGGGAGCGCGGCCATGCGGCCGGTTCCGGGGCCGAGCCACCGGGCGTACTGGACCAGAGACTTGACGTCGACGCCCGGCCGCACCGCGTTCAATGACGGCATGGCGCCCCGGTAGATCCAGTGTTCGCCGCGCGTCGTGGGCACGGTGCGGGTGGCGGGCAGGGTCTCGCGGGCCCATGCAACGGCCGCCGCGTTGTCCAGGTCGACCACGGTCAGCCCGGCCCCGCCGGGGTGGTAGGCGACGGCCACGGCCTCACGCCACACCTGAGTCCACTCGGGCGAGGTGAGGACGTGCGGGTCGATGGTTGCGGCGGCCCACGCGTGGCAGGGCGCGGGGCACCGGCAGGGGCCCGCGGCCTTCATGTTGGGTCGGCCGCCGCACGCGCCGTCCTTGCAGGTGCGGCAGTTGCCGAACGGGACCTTGCCCGCGCGCAGGGGCAGGACCGGGACGCCGGCCTCCGCGAGGGCGAGGGCGACCCGCAGGGGTTCGGTGTCCGCGCTCATGCCGCCGCCTCCGACGTCGCCACGGTGGCGAGGTAGGAGCGGCCGATGAACTCGGAGTAGGCGGGCGGGATCGCCTCGGTCAGTTCCTCGCGGACATCGGTCCACGTGACGCCCATGGCCGTCTGGAGTTCCGGCACGGTCGGCTTGCCGCCGCCGTTGCCGTAGGCGGCGACGTACGGACCGTCGTAAAACCGGCCGTGTCGGTAGCCGCGTACGCGGCCCCGGTGCGGGACGTGCGCCGGCTGTTCGGTCGTCCAGCCGCCCAACTCGAAATTGCGGTGCCGGATGACCGCGAGCCCGTACATCTCGCCGCACAGGGTGAGGTCCTTGCGGATCTTCGCGCGGCCGTTGGGCTGCTCGATGACGTACGGCAGGCCGGTCGCGTCCAAGAGGTCGCGGACAGGCGCCACCAGGTCGACGTGGGCGCGCCCCCATCCCTGGGACGCGTTGGTGCCCACGGTCAGGGCGCATCCGTGCTGGCACGGCGGGGAGGCGTGGACGAACGCGTACCGGTGGATCTCGCCCGACGCGATCAGGAGGGCGAGGTAGGTGAGGGCGTCGCCCCGGTGGTACGGGAACGGGTAGTTCGGGCGGTCGGCGACGTCGCAGCCGTCCACGTCGAACCCGGCACGCTGGTAGCCCATGGCGGCACCACCGGCACACGAGAACAGATCCAGCAGACGCGGCCGGGGCACTCGCCCCGAAAGGGTGGCCGGGGCCGAAGGGCCCTCGCCGAAAACGCGCAGTTGGGTCATGCTGTAGGTCTCCTGTTCTGCTACGTCGGGACTCGGAGACCGTGGGTGGCGGGCTGTCCTGTCCGGGAGTGCCGCCGCCCACGGGCGTAGCTAGAAGGGCGGTTCGTCGCTGTAGCCGTCGGGGCCCCACGGGTCACGGCCGGTGTCGCGGCGGCGCAGCCACCGGGGCCGGTGCGGGAGCGGCAGCAGGGTCATGGACCACGACGTCCAGCACCCGCAGAACTCCCACTCGGTACCGGCCCACTCGCCGGTCTCGTGGTCGCCGTAGTCGTGCTCGATGCCACCGGCGCCCTCACAGTCGCGGCAGTCCGGGCGGGGCGTGTCCGTCAGGATCAGCCGGTTGCGGGGCAGCGCAGTGCGCCAGATACGCAGCCTGAGCATGGGTGCTTGTCTCCTGTCAGCCGTAGAACTTGTTGCGCTTGATGACGGCCTTGCGGATGTTGACCGTGGTCCCGCCCTGGTGGCCGCCGCCGGTGAACACCTGCACGGCGATCCAGCCGCCGAAGATGACGGCGGCGAGGACGATCAGTTGGGTGATGAGCGCGGTCAGGGCGGTGATGAACGCGGTCAGCAGGAACAGTCCGCCGCACACGGCGAGGAACCCCACGCCCCCGAGCGCGATGTTCACCGCCGCCACGGAGACGGCCGGCTTGGCGGCGGCCGGTTCGGGCTTGGCGGGTTCGATGGCGTAACCGGTGATGACCCGGCCGTCGGGCAGGACCACGCTCGCCACGGTCGGGATTGTCCCCGGCTGCACGGGCAGGGGCGGGGCGGTGTGTGCGGGGGTGAGCGGGGTGGGGGTGTGGACTTCCACGGCCGCCGTCTCCCGTCCGGCCGGGCGGCCGTACGCGATCGGTTCGTTCACGGTCCTGGTCTCCGTTCGGGTCAGCGGCTGATGCCGGGCAGGGCGTCGGCGAGGGCGGTGACGAGTTGGTTGACGGTGCCGGCCGCGCCGGTGTGGGCGAGGTAGAAGCCGAACAGGGCGACGACGACCAGCGCTCCGCCGCCGACGGCCTTGAACCGCAGCAGCAGCACGACGACGACGGCGAGCAGCAGAACGAGGGGGATGGTGAGGGTCACGGTGTCTCCCGGCGGGTCTCAGCGGTGGCCGGCGCGGTAGGTGCGCGCGGCGCGGTTGTAGATCCAGCGGCCGACGCGTATGCGCTTGCCGGTGGCGTCGCAGCGGCGGCAGTCCCGGCCGCGCTTGGTCTTGCCCTTGCGGTTCGTGGTGATGGCGTGGCCCATGCCGGCGCACTTGCGGCAGTCCCCGAACGGGCTCAGCCAGCACTTGACGCCGTAACACAGGGTGACGGCGAGTAGGAAGGAGGTAGCGAGGGCGGCAAGGCTCATCAGGGGCCTCTCAGCGGGCTTTGGAGGGGTTTTCGCAGGTGGGGTGCTACGTGCTAGCGACCTGATCAGGGGCGGTTTGGGTTGCTAGCAGGGTTGCTACCGGTAGCGAGGCCTGCCGCTACCGGTAGCACCGTCGGGGACCTATCCGGCGTCCCTCTTGTTGTTGCGCTCCGTAATCGCGGTGGCGAGGTCGTCGCGCTTGATACCGCGCTTGTTGACCTGCTCGCCGTCGACGCGGCGGCTGATCTGGACGGTGTTGATGCCGAACGGCTTGAGGGCGGCGGTGAGCGCTTCGGCCTTGGGCTTGGGCTCCAGTTCGGCCCACGGCCCGTAGACCTCCGGGCGCAGGTCAGCAAGGCGGTCCACAATGGTTTCGGACCACACCTTGGCCTCGCCCTTGCCGAGCACGGCCGCGACGTCGTCCAGGATCGTCGCGGACGTCTCCGGGGCCGGGGCCTCGCCGGCCGCGTCGCCGGACAGCGTGCCCTCCGCCTCGCGCAGCGCGGCGGCACGGGTCAGGATGCGTTCGGCGTCGCGGCCGTCGGCGAGGTAGGTGCGCACGATCCCCGCGTCGTCGGACATGCCCTTGAGTAGACCGACGCCCTTGTGGGACTTGAGCAGCTTGGACGCGTCCAAGCCCTCGGAGTACGAGCCCGCGCCAAGGATGACGTCAGAGACCTGGTAAGCGCCGACCCGCAGGGCGAACCGGGCCTGGTGCTGGTCACGCAACTCGGAGGGGCATGCCTTGTCGTCCGGCTTCTGCGTCGACGTCATCACCGAGACACCGACCGCGGGGGCGACCCGGGCGAGGTAGACCAGCAAGGACAGGATCTCCTTGCCGTGCTCGGGGTGGGTCAGGTACTCCTGCACCTCATCCACCACGAATAGCGTGAGCGGCATGTTCAGCTTCTTGTCCCGGCTGATCTCCGGGGTGAGCTTGCCCTCCGGGCAGACGTGCAAGGGCAGTTCGGACAGCCGGTGGTAGCGGTCTTCGACGTCCGCCTTCAACTCCCGCAGCGAGGCGAGCAGATGCTGAACCGGGTCGAACCCGTTCTTCGGCACGATCCCGAACCCGATCCGGTGCGCGACCAGCGCGAACTTCCGCCAGTCCGGCGACGCCTTCCCGTCGAACAGGTACAACCTGACGTACGGGTCCAGCGCGGCGGCGAGCGCGATGGTGCGGGCGGAGAACGTCTTGCCCTGACGCGGCACGGCACCGACCAGCAGCGACAGCCACAGCATCGTGGCCATGACCGGGTTGCCGCGCTCGTCCACGCCCCACGGGAACGGCTTCCAGAAGTCCACCCGGGTCGCCCCCAGCAACGGCGACTTGCCCGACGGCACGGCGAGCGGGTCACGGTCGGCGATCCAGTACGACACCCGCCGCCCGCTCGTCTCGTCCTTGTCCAGGAAGAGTTGGGTCGGGGCGATGTCCATACCCGAGGCGAGCCGCGCGTGAGCCTTCACCGCGTCCTCGAACGTCTTGCCGTAGGGCAGGTCCACCACGACCCGCCAGCCGTCGCCGTCCCGGCCGATGGGACGCGGGAAGGCAACCGACTGGTCGCGGCTGGTTAGCCCGGCCACCTCGTGGGCGCGGATGACGATGTCGGAGGACAGCTTGCGCTTGCGAAACGTCACCTTGGCCATGTCGATGAGCGGCCGGTCGGCCGGTGCCCCCACCGCCCCGAGGGTGGTGGTCAGCGTCGCCACGACCAGTGCGAGCAGCCACGACGGGGCCATGACATAGAGGGTCAGCGCGGCGGCGAGGCCGATGAATCCGCCGATGGTCGCCACGATTCCCCGCAGCCTCACGCGGTCGTTGCGCTGCCGCGACAGCTTCAGGTAGTCCGCCGCGTTCTCGTCGGCCACGGCCGCCAGGCGCAGCGACTTGCCTTCTGCGTCCGACACCCACCGGCCGATCGCGGTGGACCACCGCCACGCGCCGCGCGGCGAGTACATGCAGATCTTCGGGGTGTAGACCAGCGGCAGCCGGATCGCGTGATACCCGGCCACGGCGGAGTAGTGCCGGATCGCCCACTTGCGGACGGCCGTGCGCTGGTCGGGGAGCTTGACCCAGTCTGGCAGCACCGGCAGACGGGCCTTGTCCTTGGCCTCCATCCATTCCGCGACCGAGGGCGGGTAGACCTCGCGCGGCGGGTCGACCGGCGCCCCGTCACTCAGCCCTTCGGCCTCGGGGTCGTCGGTGTCGGGGAGTTCGGCCTCCCACTCCCCCGGCTTCACCACACCCTCGCTCGGGGCGGTCGGGGCGGGGTCGGTGGTGGTCTTGATCAGCGGGAACGGCAGCACGTCGGCCGTCGACTGTTCGGTGCCCTCCGGGTCCCCGGGGGGCGTGAAGGCGGTGGTTTCCGTCACGATGTGCGTACTCCTTCGGGAGTCGAAGGGTCCGGCCAGCTTGCTGTGGAAGGTCGGGCGGCCGGACCCGGGATGCAGGGCGGTTCAAGCGACGCGCTGTTCTTCGGGATAGGCGCAGGTCACGCAGGTTCCGAGCGTGGGCGGGATGACGTATCCGGCGTCCCGGCGGCACTCGGGGCAGGTGCGGCGGGCCCGCATCATCGCGGCATGGGCCCGCCACCGGCCCGCTGTCATCGGCCGGACCGGCTTCGCAAGGTCGACGCGGTACAGGTAGGCGACCAGGGGCGGCCGGCCCCGCCGCCGGGGGCGTTCGATCTGGGCGGCGACGTCCTGACCGCCGGGGCGCAGGTTGCGGGCCCGCAGTTGGCGGCGGGTGGCGTAGCCGTCGGGGGCGAGGTGCCACCGGTAGACCGGCAGCGTGCTCACGCCGCGCCGCGCCGTCCGGGGCGGCGGCCGGCCACCGATCCGAGCAGCCGCCCGAGGCGGGCCCGGCGGGGGCCGGACTGGCCGGACCGTTTGGCGGCGTACATGGCCTCATCGGCGCGGCGCAGCAGCGTCGACAGGTCCTCGCCCGGATGGTCACCGGCCCGTACCCACCCCAGGGACACCGTGGTGTGCACGTCGGGGGCGGTGTCGGCTGGCCGGGCCAGGACCCGGGCTAGGGTGTGCAGCCGGTCCGGCATCGTGCCGTCGCGGTCGATGACCACGGCGGCGAACTCGTCCCCACCGAGCCGGCCCGCGACACCGCCGGGGGTGGTGCCGTGGGCGAGGCGGGCGGCGACGGTGGCGAGCAGCGCGTCACCGGCCGCGTGGCCGTGACGGTCGTTGATCTGCTTGAAGTGGTCGACGTCGGCCAGCACGACCACGGCGCGGGAGTCGCGCAGCAGGCGGCGGGCCCGGCGGGTGAATGCGTCCCGCGTCCACAACCCGGTGAGCGGGTCACGGCGGGCCGTGGTCAACCGTGAGTGCAGCCACCGGGCATGGACCGCCCACCCGAGAGCGGGCACGGCCGGTAAGAGCGCGGCGAGGCTGCTCACGGCGTCACCGCCACGGTGGCGCGTTCGGCGAGCAGCGCGTCACGCAGCATGCGGGCGTTGGCGGGCGAGGTGCGCAGGGCCCGGCGGATACCCTCCCCGGTCACCTCAGCGTCCGTCCATCCGGCCGTCGCCTTCCGCGCTTGCTCCATGAGCTGTTCGGGGGTGCGGCGGGTGGGGGTCGACTTGGCGGCGACCGGGACACGGCCCGTCGCCCGACGGGGCGGGGTCGACGCGGCCGGCACCGGACGGGCGGGCGCCGGAGCGATCGGAACTGGCTTCACGGCCGGGGCGACGGCGGGCATCGGCTTCATGCCGACACCCGACTTGCCGAGGTCGACCGGCGCCGGATCGGGCACCGAAAGCCGCGTGACCACGACCGTGGGCGTGCTCGATACGGGCAGGTCAGAGGTAGACCGTTCTCGACTATTTCCGATCGATTCCTCCGCATTTGCGATCACGGCGGGGATCGCGGCGGGCGTGCCGAACATCGAGGCGAGAGCCGCGTCCGCGCCGTCCGTGATCCGGTCGCGCTGCACGTCCAACAGCCTCGATCCGAGCACCACGTCACCGACACCGACCTTGCGGGCCAACCGCCACGACGCCCGATCCGAGCGCTTACGAACCCGGCTCACCGGGTGATGGGCGGCACGCGCCCGGTGGTAGGCGAGGGCCTGCACGATGTCGGCGGTGCGCTGCTCGTGTTCCGCGTCGCGTCCGTCCGTGTGGACGACGATCCGGCGGGCCAGGAACGCCATGCCCTCCGCCGACACCGACATGCCCAGCGGGGTCAGGGCATAGATCACGGTGCGGCCGGGGTCGGGTGCGGCCATGGCGCCCATGACGGCAGCGGCGGCCGGCAGCGCCCACAGCCCGATCCGCACGACGCGCGGCGAGGACTGCCCCAGCAGGGTCAACCCCAGCAGGACCAGGGCGAGAACGGCCGTGGCGCCTTCACCGGCCCCCAGGGCACCGAGCGCGGTCCCCGTGCCGTAGGCGTGACCGATGTTGCTGTACGTACCGAACCCGCCGACCACACCCGTGGCCAGCATCGGCAAGAACGCAGCCGTCAGAACACCGATCTGAGTCCACGTCAGAGGCCTACCGGTCCCGCTCATGCCGCACCCCCCGTCGTGGTCGTGACGGCGGCCGGGGCGTCCGCGTAGGCGGTCAGCGTGACGTCGGCACCGCCGTAGGGGCCGGTCGCACGCAGGACGCGGGTACGGCCGTTGCCCTGGACGCGGAAAGTCACCTGGTCGGGGTCGATGCCGAGCGCTTCCCGCCACAGCTCGAACACGTTGAAGGTGTCGCCGGTCAGGTCCACGTCGTGCAACGAGAGCTCCAGCCGCTCAGGTTCGATGGGCGTCAGGTGCACGAACGGGGCCGGCAGATGCGCGCACTCGGCAGCGATGAGCCGCAACACCCGCAGCGCGGGCGTCATCTCTTCCAGGGTGAGGGCGTAGCTCATGCCGCTTCCCCCGTCCCCGGCCGGTAGCCGCGAGCGGCGCGCAGGAACGGCACCGTGCGGGTCAGGGCGTCGGCGTACAGGGCGTCCCAACCGGCGATCTCGTCACCGGCCTCCGCCTCCGCCCGCAGGTCGGCGAGGATGTCACGGGCCGCGTCCTCGCGGGCGGCCCGCTCGCCGTCCGTCTCGAACTCCAGCGGGCCCCGGAACAGGTCGACGTCGATGCCGAGCGCCAGTTCCGCGAACTCCGTGTCGCCGTGCGCTTCCTGGCCAGCGACGAACATGCGCATACGCATGGTGGATCTCTCCTTGAACGTCGGGATGGAGATCCGGCGCGGCGGGCTGTCCTGTCCGGGAGTGCCGCCACGACCGGAGATGAGGCCAACGCCGCGCGTCACGGCGGACCAAGTGCCCCGGGCCGGCTTCGAACCGGCGCCCTTCACGGCTGGTTGCCGGGGCGGTGGAGCGAGAGGGGTCAGCGCTGGACGACGTCCTTGCCCATGTCGCGGTGGCGGACGTTCACCGTGTGGCCGGCGGCGGTCAGCCGGTCGGCGAGGGCGCGGGCGAAGGTGGGTGCGCGGTGGCGGCCGCCGGCGCAGCCGTCGGCGATCGTCACGGTTCCGGCGCTGGGACCGGCCGCGAACGCGGCGACCGCCCTTGCCGTGGCGTCGACCAGAGCAGCGATACCGGGGGTGGCCATCACGGCGGCCCGTACCGGCTCGTCGTCAGCGGTCATGTAGCGCAGTTCCGGGCTGACGTGCGGGTCACGGAAGTGGTGGCGCAAGTCGATGGTGAGATGCGCCGCCGGGGGCGCATCGTGCAGGTAACCGAACGAGACGATCTCAACGTCAATGCGGGTCACGCTCACTCCTGACTACGTCGGGACAGAGAGATCCGGCGCGGCGAGCTGTCCTGTCCGGGAGTGCCGCCACGACCGGAGATAAGGCCAACGCCGCACGTCGCGATGGGCCAAGTGACCCCGGGCGGACGTCGAATCCGCGCCCTCACGGCTGGATACCGGGGCCGACGGTCAACACCCGGCCGCCACGGGGGCGGGGTCAGGCCCCGCCAATCTCAAAGCACTCTGTTGAGTTCTGAAGGAACAGGCGTTTCCTTCGTACTCACCCCCTCGGGCTTTCCTCCGGACGCTGTTTGTGCAGGTCAAGCGGTTTCCCCTTGAGTCGGGGCGACCTCTTACTGACTAGCTTGCACTAGTCTGCTGTGGTGCACAACCCCTGCGAGGTGATGCGCACTAGTTCGCTGTGGTGGGTACCCTCAAGGCATGACTGCCGCAGGAGGGCCCAAACCGAAGGCTGTGCAGGTCGCAGACGCGCTGCGCGACGACATCAAGAAGATGCAGCCGGGGGAGAAACTCCCGTCTCAGCGCGAGCTGATGGACCGCTTCGGATACGCCAGCCAGACCATCCAGAACGGACTAGCCGCACTCCGGACCGAAGGGCTCATCGTGTCGGCGGGGAACCTGGGCAACTTCGTCAGTGACGGGTCTGCCACGGGTGGCGACGTACGTGACGACATCAAGGAAATCCGCTCCCAACTCAAGGCGTTGACCGAACGGCTCGAAGCGCTGGAAGGCCGCTCCGTACCGGGTGGCGCTTGATCTGCAACCAGCATGGGAGTAACGGAGTGTGTGAGGTAAGTGACAGCCAGGGGACGGCGAATGGGAGGTGGGGACATGTCCAGTGACACCCCTCTGTCCCCTTCCCTGTCCCCCCTGCCCGCGCGCGAGACTCGGAGTAGGCACTCGGAGGAGGGCGCATGACTGACGACAGGCCCGCATGGGCGCGACGCATGGCCGCCGAACGACAGGCGCGCAACTGGTCACAGCGTGACGCGGTCAGGGCCCTACGTGCGCACGCACCCACAGAGCTGCCGGCCGAGGACAGCATGATTCGACAGTGGAAGCGCTGGGAGTCCGGCCAGACACCGAACGACTTCTATCAACCGATCATCGCGGCAGTGTTCGGCACGGTGACACACGCCCTCTTCCCTGTTCCGTCACGCCGGGACGGTGACAAGGAGATCTTGACGGCGAGCGGGATGGAAACTCTGGAGATCGTGAGTCGCCTGAACCGGTCCGATGTCGACGCAGCAACCCTCGATGCCCTCCGGATCACCACTGACCGTCTCTGCTCTGAGTATCCCTACATGCCAAGCGGTCAGCTCCTCATTGAGGGGCGTCAGTGGCTTCGCCGCGTCGTTGACCTGACCGGGAAGAACCTCACGCTCGCCCAGCACCGGGAAGTACTCGCACTGTCGGGCTGGCTAGCCTTGCTGGTCGGATGCGTCGAGTACGACACGGGAGACCGTCACGCGGCCGAGTCGACGCGGCGTGCCGCCCTGTCGCTCGCGACGGAGGCAGAGCACCCCGAGGTGGCGGGGTGGGCTCACGAGATGCGGGCGTGGTTCGCCCTCACGACCGGCGACTATCGCGGTGTCATCGCGGCAGCACAGGCCGGATCGGAGGCAGCGCCGAACCACGGCGTTGCCGTGCAGCTCGCGGGCCAGGAAGCCAAGGCATGGGCGCGGCTCGGAGACCGCCGACAGGTTGAGGTGGCCCTGGACAAGGGACGCCGGCTGCTTGAAGGGATGCCGCATCCCGAGAACCTGGACAACCATTTTGTGGTGGACCCCGCCAAGTTCGATTTCTACTCGATGGACTGCTACCGGCTGGTAGGCGAGGACCGGCTTGCTCGGACGCTCGCGGACGAGGTTCTACGTGCCGGAACGGACTTCGACGGCACGGAACGTTCACCCATGCGGAACGCCGAAGCGCGGGTGACGCTCGGAGTGACCGCAGCACGTGAGGGCGACCTCGAACAAGCACTCATCCACGGCGAGCGGGCACTACAAGGCGACCGGCAGTCCGTCCCTTCCCTCATCATGACCAGCCGGGAACTCGCGGCCGTGATGCGGCAGCGCTATAGCAAGGAACCGGCGGCGCAGAACTACCTGAACAATCTGCAAGAGCTGGGCCGTGAGAAGCCGGGATTCCTCCCTTCCTGAGTGGCACAAAATACAACGGGCGCGGCCTCTAAAGGAGACCGCGCCCGTCACATTTTCCGTTCCGCTCGGCCCGTTTCGTGATTTTCTGTGCGCCCGGTAGCCAGTTAACCCGGCCACTAGCTTGGCTGCGGTGCCGGCTTCTTGCGAGGCTTTCTCTTCTTACGCCGAAGCGATCCCTCAGGCATCGGGATGCGCGCCAAAGCTACACCCAGCCCAAGCCGCTGCACTATCCGCGCATTGAAGAGAAGGCTTATCTTGCTGAAGAAAAACAGGGTGTCCGCGAGACTTCCTGTACGATCGTTAGCTATCGCATAAACGATTACAGGGCCGTCGGCGGGCTCCTCTATAACTTCCTGCCAGTACTCCGAGGCATCTCGATAGATGCGATCCTTGTAATCCTGTTCGCCCCTGTAGAGTTCCGCCGAGACGCTACCTTGGCTAAACAAGTGAGAGAGGGTTGCCGAACTCGATTGCTGCTTCACGCAGATTAGGTGCATATCCTTGCTCAGTAGATCGCAAATCTCGATCTTCTGCGAGGGCCCGCCGATGTAGTAATTATCCTTGTCCAGTAGAACCCACTTCCGCTTCTTTGCTACTCGATCGTTATAGTCACCTTCTTTCTCCTTCGGATCCCATTCCTCGAAGTTGAACTCATCCGTCATGTCGGGGATCTTGCGAATGGCATCGTTAACCGACGTGACGTAATCTCTATTTACCTCATACCAATCCCCGAGTGACAGCACGTACGTCTTCCCCGAGTGCTCCAACTCGCAAACCACCCAATCGCGCAGGGTGCGCTTCTTCCCTGACGCCTGGCCTGAATCCGCGATGGGAACAATTTTCGTATCAACTAGGGGGTCTTCACCTTCGTAGCACTCATCCAGGAATCTGTATGCGCTACTCAAAGTAACTTCGTCAAGTTCAACCACTTTCCGTCGGGCAGAAATCTCGAAGTGGTTAACTTGCTCATCGTCAATAATTTGCGGCATTGCTAGCGATATCTTCCCCTCTCTCCGCCCCTTCACCCATTCGAGCAGCATTTCATCAAGGGCCGAAACTACTTCAGAGCCCGCACTGAGGGGTTGGAAGTAATCCAAGAACGGGAAGCCTCTCTTATAATCCGTGGCTTCGTACCGCTCTAGAAGTTCGGTGAGAACATCTGGAAGCCGCTTCAAGGGAGCGGAGAGATTGATTTGAAGCGAGTCCGCTCCGGCCAGGCTGCTGACATAGGAAAGCTTGTCGGTCTTCCCCTGGATTCGACGCACCCAATCCTGCTCCAGGGGGATAGAGAATTCCGAGATTCTACTCCCGGTACTCAGATGGGTACGCTGTTGACGGGTCACCGCGTCAAGGTTGCGCGTATCCACGGTGATTAGGTCATCTTCGTCCACCGAGTTGGCAGAAACTCGCAAACCAAACCCCTTTTCCAGTCTTGCAGGGTCCAGTGCGCTATAACCTGACATACCAAAAGTGAGCGCGAATATTCGCTCGGACACCTTGACCAACAGGACAAACGAAGTTGACGTATTCCAAATATCGGAAACGTCGAAATGAGGCTTCAGAAAGGCGAGCCATTTAGGTTGAGTCGGCTTGTCCTGTTGGATGTACGCCTGCGCGGGGAATCCAAGGGAATCAGTAGGGTCTAGCTCTTCAAGTCCAAGGCTCTCGATATAGACGGGCCTGATGAGTTCAGAGAAATCAGCAACGTCTTCCCGAGCAAGATGCACCGTCAGCTTCATGACTCCCCTTACACGTAGCCCACGCGCGTAACACCCTGACCTTCACGATAAGCGCAGTTGTGTTCAATGGGAAGTGCAAGGATAAAGCACATTAATCGAACGTATTTTCTGTTTCGAAATGGGTTGTGCCGATGGCCAGGCATCCAGTAGCGGCGAGAGAGTCAACAGCCCTGCGCCGGCCTGCGGTTCACATGCCGCTCGGCACGCTTCGCTGCCCTGGTCTTTGTCCAGCACGCCGACGGCCGCCACCGTTCACCGACGTACGCACACCCCAGCTGACCTGCCCCGCGAACCTCAGCGAACGCCTCCGTACAGCCGCGCGGACAGTTGGAAAGCGTGTTGGGGGCATCCACCAATTGGAGCCTCGCATCATCCGGCGACTCGACCCCGAAGGCTGCGCCGGTCGACAGTCCGCCCTCTGACGCCCGTCTCTCCTAGACCCCGTCCCGTCCAGCACTGTTCGTTGTCCCGGTAGCGGTCCCCGAAGTTAACCCTGGCGAAGCCTGGCGAACGGGTGCGTCTGGTCGTGCGGGCCCCTGGCGCGCCGGTAGGTTGCCAGAGGCCGATGTGTCTCTCCTGGAACGCCTGCCGGATCGGCAGGTCCCAACAAGATTGGGAACGCAGAGAGATGGGAGATCGGCGAGATGGAGCGATCGACGAGACGGAGAAGGCGCCGACGGCGACGCCAGTGGGCGGACTGGGTGCAGTTAGCGGCCCTTTTCCTCACGGCGGTCACTGCCATTGCGGGATGCGTTGATCACTTCATGTGACGCGTAAGAGGGTGAGCCGGACGGCCGGTCAGGGCGAGTGGGCCCGACCGCTGCTTACTCGGCCGGACCCACCCTGTCCCCGCGCACTGGCCCGGCCACGGGGTGCATCCCGAGGCCGGGCCTTCTGCGTACGCGGGAAGTCATCGCGTCGGGCGGCTGCTTCGCCCGACGTCACCAGACGAGATAACCGCAAGTCGACGGTGTACTCAAGCATGGTCAAGATACGCTCGGCAGTTTGCCCCACTTTAGGTAGCGAATCCGCCTTGCGAACGGGGTGGCGCGCCAAGTGGCGAAACAGGAATGCGCTGGTCACGGGCTTACGAGGGTAGCGAATCCTGGCGTATCCACATGATCGGCAGAGGCCGGGGGGTCGGTGGCGTCGTCCCTCGACTCTGAACCGCCCGTTGCCCTGGTCTGTCCAGGCTCACAAGGGCGCGGCGCCCGTCTCAGTTTCCGTCTCGTTCGTAGCCGTACGCGGCCGTTCGGGACCGTTCACTCAGCCCGCCGACTTTTACGTCCGCACGGGATTGAACACCGCTGAACGAGTCCGGATCACGCTCTGACCAGCACAGACAGACCTGCAAAGCGAGGCACGTGGGTTCGATTCCCGCCACGGCCTCTGACTGCCTGACCAGGCAGAGCGAGAGGGCGGTGCCTCGGGAGGGGGGCCGCCCTCGTTGGCGTGGTGGCTATGGCTTTCGGGTGTTGAGGTGGCGGCGGGCGCGGGCGTGCAGGCGGGTCAGGAGTTGGAGGGCCTGGGCGGCCGGTGGGGGGTCGGTGAGGTCGGGGGTGAGGGCTACTTCGACGCCTCCGCTGAAGCGGGCGGTGTAGTTGTACATGAAGCCGCACAGGCAGGCCAGGACGGTGCCCAGGAAGATCTCCAGGGAGACGACGCCCGTCGCGATGATCAGGGTCTCCCACGGGTTCGGCCACTCGCCGGGGGCCACGAGGTCCAGCAGCACCGACGTGGCGAGTGCGGCGCCGAGGACGCAGACGCCCAGGCCCGTCAGGAAGAAGAAGCTCATCACGGTGACCGACCACGGGTTGGTCCCGGATATGCGCATGCGGGTGGGGCGACGCGGTGGGCCGTGCGGGAAGTCGTGGTCACGGGGCGGCGCCGGCTGCGGCGAGCCGCGTTCGGGTGCCGTCGGAGTGGGCGCCGTCGGTGACGTCACCATGCGGGACGAGATCCTCGGCGCCGGCTTACGGGCCGTGCCGCGGGTCCTGCTGCGCTTGGTTCGGCTCATGTCCGCTCCCTCGCTGGTCCTCACCTGCGACGTTATGCGGAGGAGTGCGGTCCCGCATCCCTGGCGGTGACGGTGAGTGAGCGGGAGCGCGCCGGCCCGGTTGGTGACGGGCGTTCGGGGTTGTCCCCCGTGCGAGCTACACCCAGGTGTCCACTGAGCGGTGACGATCCCGGGGCGGCGGATCCGTAGCGTTCGGGCCAGTCGCGGCGCTCGGCCGCGGATCCTGTGAAGGAGTCATCATGAGGCTGGTCTGGCAGCTCCTGGCGGTCGCGGCGGTCGCCTTCGTCGGGGGGCAGGGGGTCGCCGCGGTGCAGGGCAACTGGTTCCTCACCCTGGTCCTCGGCCTGCTCACCGCCGTGGTCGCGGTGCTGGTCTACCGGTGGGTGGTACGGCGGACCGAGCACCGGCCGAGCAGTGAAGTGGCGCGGGACGGTGCGCGGGCCGCGTTCGGGCGCGGGGCGCTCATAGGGGTGGCGACCTTCGCGTGTGTCATCGGGAACATCGCCCTCCTCGGGGACTACACGGTCCGTGGCGCGGGGTCGGTGACGGGTGCGGTGGGCCTGGTCGGGTACATGGCCGCCGCCGCGGTGACCGAGGAACTGCTGTTCAGGGGCGTGCTGTTGCGGATCGTCGAGCAGCGCTTCGGGACGTGGATCGCGCTCACGTCGACCGGTGTGCTGTTCGGGATGATGCATCTGCTCAACAAGGACGCGACCGTGTGGGGCGCCCTGGCCATCGCGATCGAGGCCGGCGGCATGCTCGGGGCGGCGTACGTCGCGACCCGCACGCTCTGGCTGCCGATCGGCCTGCACTTCGGCTGGAACTTCGCCGAGTCCGGCATCTTCGGCACCGAGGTCTCCGGCAGCGGCGGAACGCAGAAGGGGCTGCTCGACGCCACCACCTCGGGGGCGGAGCTGGTCACCGGCGGGCAGTTCGGGCCGGAGGCGAGCGTGTACTCGGTGCTGCTGGGGCTGCTGGTGACGGTCGCGTTCCTGTGGCTGGCCAGGCGGCGCGGGCACGTGGTGCCGCGTCGGCGCCGGGACGTGCCGGCCGGTGCCGTCGCTACACTGCCCCGGTGATCGGTCCTCGGCGGGCGCCCGACTGGTGGCACCAACTCGACGTCACGGTACGGGATCTGCCGCTCGGGCTGCTGCTCCTGGCCGGGTCGTTCCTGCCGGCGCTGCACGGCAAGGGCACCCAGGTCGGGGACCTGCCGACCCGCCCCTTCGACGCGCTGACGATCGCGGTGCTGGCCCTGGAGTGCCTGCCGCTCGCGGGGCGCCGCCGGTGGCCGGCCCTCTCGCTGGCGCTGGTGTCCCTCGGCTTCGCGATCGACCAGCTGCGCGGCTACCACTCGGTCGCGGGCACCGCACTCCCGCTCGCCCTGATCAGCACCGGCGCCCATCTGGCACGGCACCGGCGGGCCACCGCGCTGGTGCTCTCCGTCGCCTACGTGCCGTTGGCGGTCGCGCTGTACCGGCTGGGGTCGGGGGGCGAGACGGTGAGCGGGTTCGTGACGTTCTATCTGGTGCTGGTGCTCGCCTGGGGCATCGGGGCGTGGCTGCGCTCCACCCGGGTCGCGGAGGCGGAACGGCGGCGACGGGTCGCCGAGGACACCCGTACCGCCGAACGCACACGGATCGCCCGTGAGTTGCACGACGTGGTGACCCACCATGTGACGGCGATGGTCGTGCAGGCGGAGGCGGCCCGGTATCTGACCGCCGCGCCGGACCGTCTCGACCAGGCGCTGACCGCGGTCACCGACACCGGGCGGCGGGCCATCTCCGACCTGCGCCATCTGCTCGACCTGCTCGATCCCGGCCACGGGGCCGATACCGATCCCCACACCGGTGGCAATGGCGGCAGGACACCGCCGGCCGGCCGGCTGCTCACGCTCGTGGAGCAGACGCGGCGGGCCGGGCAGCCGGTGGAGTTCACCGAGGAGGGCACGCCGACCCCGTCGGCGGGCAGCGCCGACCTGGTGGCCTACCGGGTGGTGCAGGAGGCTCTGACGAACGCCCTCAAGTACGCCCACGGCAGCCGTACTTCGGTCCGGGTGCGGCACGGCGGGAAGGAGATCACGGTGGAGGTCGGCACGGACGGGTCCGGCCCGGCCACGGCGTCCCCGGGCGGGAGCGGGCGGGGCCTGGCCGGTCTCCGGGAGCGCGTGGCCGTGCTGGGCGGCGAGTTCAGCGCCGGGCCCGCGGACGACGGCCGCTTCGTCGTCCGGGCCCGGATACCCGCGGGGAGCCCGGCATGACAGGCGCGACCGGCATGCACGGCGTGAACGGCGTCCCCGGCGCCGACGGTGGCACCGGGATCGGCGCCGGCACCGGGGCCGGCGGTGCCACCGGCGCCGGCGGTGGTGGTGAGGCGCCGATCCGTGTCCTGGTCTGCGACGACCAGGTGCTGATCCGCACCGGGCTGGCGACGATCATCGACGCCCAGCCCGACCTGGCGGTGGTGGGCGAGTGCGGGGACGGGCAGGCCGCGGTCGACCTGGCCGGCCGGCTGCGTCCGGACGTCGTGGTGATGGATGTCCGGATGCCGGTCCTCGACGGGATCGAGGCCACCCGGCTGCTCGCCGGTGCCGGGGTGCCGCATCCGGTGAAGGTGCTCGTGGTGACGACGTTCAACCTGGACGAGTACGTCTACGAGGCCCTGCGCGCGGGCGCCAGCGGCTTCCTGCTCAAGGACGCGCCGCCGGACCGGCTGCTGCACGGCATCCGGACCGTGGCCACGGGCGCGGCCCTGCTGGACCCCGAGGTGACCCGGCAGCTCGTGGGCCGCTACGCCGCCCGGATCCGCCCCGCCGACGGCGGCACCCCGCAGAACGTTCCGCTGACCCCGCGGGAGCTGGAGGTGCTGCGGCTGATCGCGGACGGCCTCTCCAACGGAGAGATCGCGGCGGCCCTCGTGCTCAGCCCGGAGACCGTCAAGACCTTCGTGTCCCGCATCCTCACCAAGCTCGGTCTGCGCGACCGCGTCCAGGCCGTCGTCTACGCCTACCGCCAGGGCCTGGTGACCTGACCTGACCGTTCCTGGGCCCGGCTACAGCACCCCGCCGGCCTCGTCCTGGAACAGCTCCGTCCAGTAGTGCCAGTCGGCGTCCGTCGTGACCGGGGTGGGGTCGATGGTCGCGAGGGTGTGGAGCATGGTGGCGGCGAGCTGGTCGTAGGCCTCGGTGGTGAGTTCGTGGTTCAGGTGCTCGTCGATGGTGCGCTCGTGGTGCAGGAGCCAGAGGGTGTAGGCGAGCGTGGAGATGTCCGTGTTGAGGGGGTAGAGGGTCGCCTCGGGCTCGGAGAAGTTGAGGATCGCGCCCGTGGTGCCGTCCACGACCAGGCTGTTGTCCTCGACCAGGTAGCCGAGGCGTATGAGCCGGTCGGCGTGGGGCGGGAGGCCGTCCAGGGGGAAGTCGCCGGTGTGGATGTCGGTGAAGTACTCCCAGAGCGTGGGGAGCGGGGCGTCCGGGTCGAGGTGGAAGACGACCGCGTCCTCCGGGAGGCCGCTCTCGCGCAGGAAGCGGCGGGTCGGCTCGTGGGTGAGCGTGGGCGGGAAGTCGACCTCCTCGAAGCGGGCCACCCGGCCCTGCCCGAACTCCTGGTCCAGCAGCCGGGCCGGCAGGTCGACGGCCAGCCCGGAGTCCGTGCCGGGGCCCGCGATCAGGCTGAGGGGGCGGATCAGGGCCGTCGCCTTCCAGTACGGCGGGACGCGGCCGGCCGTACCCTCCTCGAAGAGCTCCAGGAGCCTGCGGGAGGCCTCGGTCGCCGCCTTCGTGCCGTGCGTCCCGGCGAGGGAGGCGAAACGGCCGCGCAGGCCCGTCAGTTCCTCGGTGACCGCGGCGAAGCGGAGCAGCGTCTCCAGCGAGGGCGCCAGCGGGCGCGGGTCGGTGGGGTCGAGCAGGTAGGCCGTGCTGATCTCGCCGGTGCCGCCGTCGAGGAGGATCGACTCGGTGTCCAGGCCGACGGGGGCCAGCAGTTCGCCGATCACCAGCCGGTCCCGGAGCTCCTCGGCGAGCCGGGCCGGGCCGTCCGCGACGTCCGCCAGGGTGCGCAGGCCGGCCGTGCGCAGCGGTTCGAACGTCAGCAGGCCTCCGCCGTCGGGCAGTCCGGGGCCGGTGAGCCAGCTGCGGGTGGGTTCGTGCGTGATGTACCGGTCCAGTTCGGCCTCGGTCAGCGTGATCGTCGGCGCCCCGCTGCCGGTCGTGCTGGTCGTGCTCATCGCCGCCCCCGCGATCAGAGAGTTCAAAAAATCACGTCGTATGAGAAGTCTGATGAAAAGTCTGGCGGGGAGTCCGTTGAACGGGTGTCCCCCACTGACCAGAACACTACGCCGCGGCACTGACAACGCCCCGCAGAAGAGACGTCAGGCGACCCTGGACCGTTCCGTCCCGGCGAGAATCGCTTGCACCGTCTGTTCCACGGTGAGCGCCGACGTGTCCAGCCACAGCCCCAACGGCTGGGTACGCAGGCGGAGTTCCGCGTCCAGGTCGGCGATCGTCCACGCGGACCCGTACCCGCTCTTCGACCGCCCCGCCTCCCGCTCCGCCACGGCCGCGGGGCTGGGGGCGAGGACGACGACGTGCAGGGGGCGGCTGCGGATCCGCTCGACGTACGACGTCAGTTCGGGGCCCAGCAGCACGTCCTGGACGATCGCGGTGAAGCCGGCCTCGGCGTAGGCGTCCGCCGTCGCCGCCGAGAGGCGGTACCGGAGGTGGAGCTGGGCGGTGGCCTCCTCGGCGGCGTCGGGGGTGAAGTCCCGGCGCCCCGAGACGATCATGCGGCGGAAGAGGTCGCCGCGGACGTGCGCGGCGCGCGGCAGCCTCTCTGCGAGCGCCTGCGCGACCGTCGACTTGCCGGACGCCATCACGCCCGCGATCACCACGACCCCGGACAGGGACAGGCTCACTGGCCCGTGACCACCGCCGCCTGCGGGCGGATCGGGAGGCGGTTGACCGGGCGGCCGGTCGCCGCGCGGACGGCGGAGGCGATGGCCGCGGGCGAGGTCACGACCGGCACCGCGCTGACCGACTTGGCGCCGAAGGGGGCGACCACGTCCCGTTCCTCGACGAGCTTGACGATCCGGATGTCCGGCGCGTCGAGGGCGGTCGGCAGGGCGTAGCCGGTGAGGTCGGGGTGGCGGATCAGGCCGCGCGGGGTGCGCAGGTTCTCGGTCAGGGCGATGCCGACGCCCTGCGTGACCCCGGCCTCGATCCGGGCGTTGAGCTGCGCCGGGTTGAGGATCCGGCCGACGTCCTGGGCGACCGCCAGCTCCACGACCCGCACCGAGCCCAGCTCGATGTCGACGTCGACGACCGCGCGGATCGCGCAGAAGGCGAGGCCGACGAAGGCGTCACCCTGGCCGTCGGCGTTCAGGGGCTCGGTCGGATGCGGCCGGCACTGGGCGGTGGCCCACAGCTCCTTGCCGTCCAGCGCCTCGGTGACGGTGGTCGACAGGACGCCGTCGTACGACGTGATCTTGCCGTCGGTGATCTGGAGCAGCTCGGTGGACATGCCGAACTTGTGCGCCAGGGGCTGCAGGAGCTGGGTGCGGACCATCTTGGCGGCGCGTTCGACGGCGCCGCCGGAGACCCAGGTGTGGCGACCGCGGCAGCCGGGGCCGGCCGGCGGCTGGTCGGTGTCGACGGGGGCCACGTGGACCTCGTCGACACCGAGGGTCTCCTGGACGATCTGGCGGGCCAGCGTGGTGAAGCCCTGGCCGGTCTCCACGGCCGCGCAGAGCACGGTCGCGATGCCGTCGTGGACCTTGACCGTGGCCGTCGAGACCTCGTCGGCGCCCTCCGCGCCGAGCATGTGCACCATGCCGAGGCCGTAGCCGACGCCCCGGCGCACCGCGCCCGGTTCGCCCGCGCCCTCGGGGCCGCCGGGCAGCAGCCACTCGTCCTCGGGGGTGTCCTTGGGCAGCTGCGGGAGCGGGAAGTCCCGTACCGCCTGGAGGAGTTCGGCGACCGGGGCCGGGCAGGTCACCGTCTGGCCGATGGGCAGGAGGTCGCCGGTGGCGAGCGCGTTGCGCAGGCGGATCTCGGCCGGGTCGAGGCCGAGCTTCTTCGCCAGCTTGTCCATCTGCGCCTCGTAGGCGGCGCACACCTGCATGGCGCCCTCGCCGCGGACATGGCCGGACGGCGGGTTGTTGGTGCGGACGGCCCAGCCCTCGATGAAGGCGTTGGGGACGACGTAGGGGCCGCAGGCGAAGGAGACGGCGGCGGCCAGGGACTCCGCGGAGGTGTCGGCGTAGGCGCCCGCGTCGAGCAGGATCTGCGCCTCGACCTTGACGAGGTTGCCCTCGGCGTCGGCGTGGTGCCGGTAGCGGAGCAGGGTGGGGTGGCGGTGGGCGTGGCCGAGGAACGACTCCTCGCGCGTGGCGGTGAGTTTGACCGGGCAGCCGGTCTTGAGGGCGAGCAGGCCGAGCGGGAGCTGGAAGCCCTGGTCCTCGCGGTCGGCGGTCGCGCCCGGCACGCCGGTGACGACGATCTTCACCTGTTCGAGGGACAGGCCGTAGCAGGCGGCGGCCGTGTTGCGGTCCGTGTGCGGGTCCGTGGAGGCCAGGTAGAGCTCGACGCCGCCGTCGGGGCGGGGCACGGCGAGTCCGGCCTCGGCGCCGATGGGGGCGGGGTCGGCGCGGCCGATGCGGTACTGGCCCTCGACGACGATCTCGCCGGTCGCGTCCGGGTCGCCCTGCTGGAGCGGGATGTGCCGGATCAGGTTGCCGTCGGGGTGCAGCGGCTCGGCCTCGAACGACTGCTCGGGGTCGATGACCGGGTCGAGCACCTCGTACTCGACGATGACGGCGGCGGCGGCCATGCGGGCCGTGTCCGGGTGGTCGGCGGCGACGGCCGCGATGGGCTCGCCGTGGTGCCGTACGACCTCGGAGGCGAAGACCGGGCGGTCCGGGGTGCCGCGGCCGTGGCGCGGGGTGCCGGGGACGTCCTCGTGGGTGATCACGGCCCGTACGCCGGGCATCTCGCGCGCGTGGCTGGTGTCGATCGACACGATGCGCGCGTGCGGGTGCGGGGAGCGCAGCACGGCCGCCCACAGCAGGCCCTCGGCCCACAGGTCGGCCGCGTACGGGAAGGTGCCCTCGGTCTTCGCGCCGGCGTCGGCGGCCGGCAGCGACACGCCGAGGCCGTGCGGGAGCGGTTCGGCGGCGGGGACGGGGGTCTCCGCGGCGGTGGTCGTGGTGACGGTCTCGTTGGTCACGCCTGGCCTCCGTCCGGGCCGTAGGGCTGGTCGTCGTAGCTGTGACTCTGGCTCTGGTCCTCGAACGACTGGTTGCCGCCGAAGGTCTGGTTCCCACCGAAGGTCTGGTTCCCGCCGTACGACTGGTCGCCGCCGAACGACTGGTTGCCACCGTACGACTGGTCGTACGTCTGCTCGTGCGGGATCTGGATTCCGGCCCCGAAGGTGCGCGGGGACTCGAACGCCGACGCGTTGACGCCGCCGGCGCCCGGTCCCGCCTGATGCGGAATACGGGCCTCGTCGCCGTCCGTCTCAGCGTCGGCGGCGGCATGTGCCTCGCGTTCGGCGACGACCTCGCTGACGGCGTCCAGGACGCCCCGGTAGCCGGAGCAGCGGCAGAGGTTGCCGCACAGGGCCTGGCGGGTCTCCAGCTCGGTGGGGGCCGGGTTGCCCTCCAGCAGGTCGTGGACGGTCATCGCCATGCCGGGGACGCAGAAGCCGCACTGGACGGCACCGCAGCGGGCCAGGGCGCGCTGCACGTCGGAGGGGCGGCCGTCCTGGGCCAGGCCCTCGACCGTGCGGACCTCGCTGCCGGCGGCGGTGACCGCGGGGACCAGGCAGGAGGCGACCAGGCGGCCGTCGACCTGGACGTTGCAGGCGCCGCACTCGCCTTGCGAGCAGCCGTCCTTGGCGCCGGCGAGGCCCAGGCGCTCGCGGAGGACGTACAGGAGGGACTCGCCGATCCAGGCGTCGGTGACGGGGCGGTCGGCGCCGTTGACGCGCAGGACGTAGGAGGCGAGGGGGTGGTCGTCGACCGCCTCGGCCTCGCCCTCGGCGGGTTGGTCCGCCGCATCGCCCGTGCCGCCTTCGCCGTCGGCCGCGGTGGGCTCCTGCGGGGCGGACTCGCCGTCGGCGGCCCGCGGGTCGTGGGCGGGGTGCGGGCCGGGGGCGTCATGGGGCGCGTCGGCCTCGCCGGCGTCGGCCCGTCGACCGGTCGTGTCCGGTCCGCCGCCGTGCGCCGTGTCGGCCGGGTGCGGCTCGCCGGTGCCGGACGGCCGGCCGACCGCGTACGGTTCGCCGATTTCCGCCGCTTCGCGCCGTTCACCCCGTTCGCCCCCCGCGTCACCCGTCGGCGCGTCGGCCACAGGCGGCGCACCGGCGGCCCGGGGGGCGGCTCCGGGATGCGCCATGCCACCGTGGCCCGCGGGGGGCTCAGCGGGCGATCCAGGGACCTCCGTGGGGTGTTCCCAGCCCTGGGCATCCGTGACCCAGGGCGCGGAGGCGCCGCCCGGCAGGGTCGCCGGCGGCGTGCCGCCCCACTGCTCCATGAGCGCGGATGTGGTGAACTCGCCCGATTCGTCCGGAGCGTCGCCGGTCGCGACGGGGATCGACCACTGCCCGGTCACGTCGTGACCGGGCGCGGGCGGCGGCTCCTCGTACGTCCACTGCTGCGTCGAGGCCGGGTTGTACGTGAACCGGTCGTCCGCGTGCTGCTCCCGCGGGACCGTGTTCGGGTCGGGCCACCGGGTGCCGTCGGCCGGCGCGCCCCAGGTGTCGGTGCCGGGGGCGGACGCTATCTGCGGCGGCACATAGCCGTGTCCGGGGGCGGCCAGCGGGCTGTCGGCGGACAGCAGGGCCTCGATGCCGCCCTCGGGGAGCTTCACGAACGCGGTCGCGCCGTCGTCGTAGTCACCCTGGGGCAGCGGGTCCCAGCGTCCGCCACCGCTCGCGGGCGCGCCCTCTCCGTGCTGGTCGTCGGTCATGACAGCGCCCTCCCCAGTGCTCGTCGGGCCAGCGCGGCGACGGTGCGCCGCAGGTGCAGTACGGCGGGCGGAAGCGCCGGCACCGAGCCGTCGGGCTCGGGGGCCGGGTCCGGGATGCAGGCGGCGGCGACGTACTCGCCGAAGGCGGCCAGCGCCTCCGGGACGAGCGCGCGGTCGTTGTCCCAGTCGATCAGCCGGGCCACCCACTGCTCGGCGTCCAGGGGCCTGAGCGGCATCGGCGCTATGGCCCCGACGGCGCATCTGACCCCGCGCCGCGCGGGGTCGAGGACGAGCGCGACGGAGGCCACCGAACGGCCCGGTCCGGTGCGTCCCGTCGCCTTCAGGAAGACCTGCGGGGCGTGCAGCAGCGGCACCCGCACGAAGCCGATCAGCTCGCCCCCGCGGAGCATCTCGACGCCGGCCAGCAGGTGCGAGACCGGGATCTCCCGGCGGGATCCGCCCGGCCCCGCGATGATCAGCGTCGCCTCCAGGGCGGCGAGCACCGGCAGGGCGTCGCCGGTGGGCGCGGCCGTGGCGATGTTGCCGCCCAGGGTGCCGGCGTTGCGGATGTGCGGCGGACCGGCGGACCGCGCGGCGGCGGCGAGCGCCGGGATCAGCGCCGCGAAGTCGGGGCGGCCCATGCGCGCGTGCGTGAGACCGGCGCCGAGCAGCGCGTTGCCGTCCTGGTACTGCCAGCCGCGGATCTCGCTGATCCGGCCGAGGCCGACCAGGGCGGCGGGCCTGAGCTGTCCGGCGTTGACGGCGGCCATCAGATCGGTGCCGCCCGCGACCGGGACCGCGGCGGGCATGTCGGTGAGGGCCGCGACGGCCTCGTTCAGCGTCGTGGGCAGCGTGACGGACTGCCCCGCCTGCGGTGCGTGCGTGGTCAAAACCGGCTGCCCCTTCCCGCTGCCCCACCTGGTCCCACCTGTGTGGCCGTACGGTACGTGCTCACAGGGCGGACGTGGCAACTCTGGCACATCTTCGCAAGCCTCGAACGCACGGGTCCGCTAGGAGGCATTCGCCCACCTCATCGGCGACTTGGTCCGTTTTCTTCCAGCATCGCCGGTGCACACCGATTGACACTCTTCGGTGATCCTTGGGGTCTTTTTCCCTTACGCGTTCGGAGCCGGGACAGGGGGCGGGGCAGGGGCGGCGGGGACAGGGGCGGCGGGGTCAGCGGTTCGGGGGCGGGCCGTCGAGGGGGCGGCCGAGGACGCCGGGGCGCTGCTGCCAGGGCAGGGGTCCGGTCGGCGGGCGGTAGGCGACCCCGAGGGCGTCGAGCCGCCGGTAATGCTCGGCCATCCGCTGCTCGAAGCCGGCGAAGTCCCGCTCCGCCGGGGCCGGGAGGGCGCTCCAGGCGACCTCGGCGAAGGCGGCGAGCCGGGGGAAGGCCTGGTAGTCCACGCGCGCGTGGTCCTCCATCACCTCGGTCCAGACGTTGGCCTGGGTGCCCAGGATGCGCCGCGCCTGGGATTCGTCCAGGCCCGGTGGAACGGGCTCGAACCGGTAGACGTCCTCCAGGGTGCGGACGTAACCGATCGGCACCGGTTCGTCGGCGCCGCCGGCCTGCCGGTGGTCCAGGTACACGTACTGCTCGGGGCACATGACGACGTCGTGGCCGGCCCGCGCCGCCGCGATCCCGCCGCCGTAACCGCGCCACGACGAGACGGCCGCGCCCTCGGCGATGCCGCCCTCCAGGATCTCGTCCCACCCGATGAGCCGACGCCCGCGCGCGGAAAGCCACTTCGCGAAGTGGCCGATGAACCACGACTGCAACTCGTCCTCGTCGGCCAGCCCGAGTTCCGCGATGCGCGCCTTGGCGGCCGGGGACGCCTGCCACTGGTCCTTGGCGCATTCGTCGCCGCCGACGTGAACGAACTCCGAGGGGAACAGCTCCAGCACTTCCTCGAACACCCCCTCGTAGAAGCGCAGGGTGTTGTCAGTGGGGGCGAGTACGTTCGGAGAGATCCCCCAGGAGTCCCAGACGGAGAGGGCGGTGGTGTCGATGACGTCGGTGTTGCCGAGTTCCGGATACGCGGCGATGGCGGCCTGCGAGTGTCCCGGCACGTCGATTTCGGGGACGACCGTGATATGCCGCTCGGCCGCGTAGGCGACGATCTCCCGGATGTCGTCCTGGGTGTAGAAGCCACCGTGCGGCTTCTCCTCCCACAGCGGTGAGGCCCGGTGGCCGAATTTCGTGCGGGCCCGCCAGGAGCCGACCTCGGTGAGCCGGGGGTAGCGCTCGATCTGGAGCCGCCAGCCCTGGTCGTCCGTCAGATGGAAGTGGAAGACGTTGAGTTTGTGCGCCGCCATGAGATCGAGGTGGCGCAGGACGCCTTCCTTGGGCGTGAAGTGCCGGGCGACGTCGAGCATGAAGCCGCGCCAGGGGAATCGGGGGGAGTCCTCGATCGTGACATGCGGCACGGTCCAGGTTCGGTCGGGTTCCAGGGCGGCCCTGCGATACGCGGCGGGGCCCAGGAGCTGGCGCAGCGTCTGCGCGCCCCAGAAGACGCCCGCCGCGCTGCCGCCCTCGACCAGAACGCCGTCCGGGCCGCTGACGAGGCGGTACTCCTCGGGGCCGAGGCGCGGGTCGAGCACCAGCCCGATGCCGTCGCCCTCGGTGTCGTCGAGTTCCCGCCCCTCGCGCAGCGGCAGGCCGGTGGCCGCCCAGAGGGCGGTGCGCAGCCGGCGGCCGACGCTCTCCGCGCCCGGACCGGCATAGAGCTGTGAGTGCGCCGTCAGCCGCACCTCGCCGGAACCGGCGACGACACTGCGCGGCGCGGGAATCAGATCCATCACCGAAATCACCTCAGTCCTTGACCGCTCCGCCCAGTCCCGAGACCAGGCGTCGCTGTACGAGTACGAAGAACACCAGCACCGGAATCGTCATCACGGTGGAGGCCGCCATCACCCCGCCCCAGTCGGGGTCGTCCGGCTTGAAGAACACCAGGAGCGCCATCGGCAGCGTCGACTGCGAGGTGTCGCTGATGATGAACGACTTGGCGAACAGGAAGTCGTTCCAGGCGGAGATGAAGGAAAACACGCTCGTGGCCACCAGGCCCGGCAGGACGAGCGGGAAAAGGATCTGCCAGAGAAAGCGCGACCGGCTCGCCCCGTCGATGTACGCGGCCTCCTCCAGCGCCTCCGGCACGCCTTTCACGAACCCCCGCAGCATCCAGATCGCGAAGGGCAGCGAGAAGGCGATGTGGGGCAGGACCAGGGAGCCCAGCGTGTTCAGCAGACCGAGGTCCCGCATCTGGAAGAAGAGGGGGATGGTGAGGGCCTCCACGGGCACCATCTGGGCCACAAGGAACATGATCAGCAGGGTGGTCCGGAAGCGGAACCGGAATCGGGTCACGGCGGTCGCCGCGAGAAAGGCGATCAGCGCCGAGACGACGACCACACTGCCCGCGACGACCAGGCTGTTGACGAAGTAACGGCCGAATTCCTGCTGCCCGAAGACTCGCCGGAAGGAGTCCAGAGAGGGCGAGAGCGTCCACGGCCGGGGCCGGTCCGACTCGATCTCCCCGGCCGGTTTGAAGGCACCCAGCACCATCCAGTACAGCGGGAAGGCGACGAGTACGGCGATCGCCAGCGCCGCCCCCTCGGCGGCCAGCCGCCCCGGCCGCCGGACGAACCCGCGCACAAGATTCACGACGGTCACAGCTCCTCCCCCTGCCGGCGCAGCAGCCGCAGGTAGACCAGGGTGACGGCGAGCAGCACCAGCAGCGTGACGACACCGATGGCCGCGCCCAGCCCGTACTGCGAGGAGGCGAAGGCCTGCTGGTAGGCGTACACGTTGAGCACCAGGTTCTGCCCGGCGATGCCGCCCCCGCCGGTCATGACGTAGATCTGCGTGAAGATCTTGAAGTCCCAGATCACCGACTGGATGGTGACGACCATGAGGATCGGCCGGAGCATCGGCGCCAGCACCGACCGCCAGATCCGCCACTGCGAGGCCCCGTCCAGCGCGGCGGCCTCCAGCACCTCGGACGGTACGGCGCGGATCCCGGCGTACACGGTGACCATGACGAACGGGAAGGAGCACCACACCACTTCGAGCAGGACCAGGAAGAAGGCGGAGTAACGCCCGTACGTCCAGGAGTGGTCGCCGAGCCCGAGCACCCGGTCGACCGGCCCGAAGTCCGGGTCGAAGAGGAACAGCCACACCGTGGACCCGGTGACGGCCGGGGTCGCCCACGCCCCCAGCGCCGCCAGCATCAGCGCCAGCCGCGGCACCGCCCGCACCCGCGTCAGCAGCACGGCGAGCGCACACCCGACAGCGAGCGTCGACACGACACAGGCGGCGGCGAACCCGACGGTGGCCAGCAGCACCGACCAGAACTGGTCGTCCCGGAAGACGTCCGCATAGTTCCCGAACCCGACGAACGCGGTCGGCTCCCCACCACTGACCTGAGCCTGGGTGTACCGGAAGACGGAGATCAGCCCGAGCTGGTAGATGGGGTAGAGCAGCAGCCCACCGAGGACGACCAAAGCGGGCGCGAGATACAGCCAAGGCACAGTCCAACTTGCCAAGGGGCGCGGGGAACTGCGCGGCGAACCCCCACGCGCCCGCACCCGCCCACGCTCCCCGGCCACCCCCACCGTCGGCGTCATCCGGCGGAGCCGAACGCCGCGTCCATCTTCTTCGCCGCCTCCTGCGAAGCAGCCCCCACGCTCTTCTTGCCGCTGACGACCTCCTGGAACATCGTCGGCAGCACCAGCGACGAGTCGATCTGCGACCACCCCGCCGACGCGGGCACGAACTTCGTCCCGGCGGCCAGGGTCGCCACGAACGGCTTCACGAACGGCTCCTTCGCGGCGGCCTGGTCACGGACGTCCTTGAACGTCGGCAGGAATCCCATCGCGTCGAACATCGCCGCCTGCGTCTTCTTGGAGGTCAGCTCCTCCATCAACTGGACGGCCAGCGTGCGGTGCGTCGTGCTCTTCAGCACCCCGATGTTGTTGCCGCCCGCGAAGGCCGGCGCGACGGAACCGGCCGTGACCCCCGGCAGCGGCACCACCGCGTACTTGCCCTTGACGCTCCCCGCCTCCACGGCGGCATGGCTGAAGTCGCCCCCGATCGCCATGCCCGCCTTGCCCGCGGCGAACGCGGTGACCGTGTCGTTGCCGCCGAAGCCCGCGCACTTGGCGGCCGGACAGTTGTCGTCGCCGAAGAGGGACGTGTACTCCTTGATGCCCTTCTGGGCCGCCGCGCTGTCGATCGCCGAGGTGTACGCGCCGCCCTTGTCCGTCGCCAGCTCGCCGCCCTCGGCCCAGATGAAGGGCATCGCGCCGTAGGTGTAGGCGCCGCCGACGACCAGGCCGTACAGGCCGGGCTTCGCGGCGCGGATCTTGCGGGCGGTGGCGGCCAGCTCGGTCAGGGTGGCCGGCGGTTTCAGGCCGAGTTCCCTGAAGACGTCGGTGCGGTAGTAGAGGGCGCGGACGCCGACGTAGAAGGGGGCGCCGTAGACCTTGCCGCCGACGGTCACCGACTGCCGGGCCGTCGGGTCGGTGTCCTTGGCCTCGCTCCAGGCACCGAAGTCCTTCGTGACGTCGAGGAGTCCGCCGTCGTGGACGTAGCCGGCGGTGTCGGTGTTGCCGTACTCCATGACGTCGGGGGCCGAGGCCGGGTCGTTGAAGGCGGCCTTGACGCGCTGGGCGCGGGTGTCGACCGGGATGTACTCCACGTCGACCTTGGTGCCGCTGTGCGCCTTCTCGAAGGCGGCGACGACCGAGTCGACGACCTTCTGCTTCGGGTCGTTGCCGACCTCCTGGAAGAGCCACACCCGCAGGGTGCCGCTCTTGTCGTCCTTGTCGGAGGCGGAGTTGGAAGAGGTCTGCGGGGCGCACGCGGCGGCGAGGAACAGGGCGCCGACGAGGAGTGCGGGGACGGGGAGCTTCATGGAGTGACCCTCCGGGAGCGCGCTCAAGCACGGGGGCGTTGCAGTATGTGCAACGGCTATTTCGCTCTGCACAACACCACGGAGGCTAGGGACAACATGAACACGTCGACAAGAGGTCTCAACCACTCTGTGACCGCACGACGCACTCCGTGCAACGCACGGGTACGACAAAGGCCCCGGAGCACGCCAAAGCGTGCCCGGGGCCTTTGAGAGCCGAGCTGTCGAACCTGCGGGTTACTTGTCCTGGCCCTCGCCGTCGCCGCCGCTGCCCATGGATTCGTAGATCTCCTTGCACATGGGGCACACGGGGTACTTCTTCGGGTCGCGGCCGGGCACCCACACCTTGCCGCACAGCGCCACGACGGGGGTCCCGTCGAGGGCGCTCGCCATGATCTTGTCCTTCTGGACGTAGTGGGCGAAGCGCTCGTGGTCGCCGTCGCCGTGGGACACCTGCGGTGTCGGTTCTACGAGGGTCCCCGTACCAGTCCCGCGCTCGGGCTCAAGAGTGCTCATAAGTGCCAAGGGTACTGAAGCGTCCGGACAACGGTTGCGAGAAGGCCGTCCGTCAGTTGAGCGAGGGGTCGTCCGGATAGGTGGCCACCATCGCGAGCTCGTTGCGCTGGCGGCGCAGGACCTCGCGCCAGAGTCTTTCCGGGGACGGCGAGGAGACGTCCCCGGGTTCGGACTCGACGACGTACCAGGCGCCCTCGACCAGTTCGTCCTCCAGCTGGCCGGGGCCCCAGCCGGCGTAACCGGCGAAGATCCGCAAGGAGCCGAGGGCCGAGGCGAGCAGTTCCGGCGGCGCCTCCAGGTCGACCAGGCCGATCGCGCCGTGCACCCGGCGCCAGCCGAGCGGGGCGCGGTCGCCGTTGGCCCCGCCGGGGATGACCGCGACGCCGAGCGCGGAGTCCAGGGAGACCGGGCCGCCCTGGAAGACGACCCCCGGCTCGCCCGCGAGGGAGGCCCAGCCCTCCAGGATGTCGCCGACGTCCACCGGGGTGGGGCGGTTGAGGACGACACCGAGGGAGCCCTCCTCGTCGTGGTCGAGAAGGAGCACCACCGCACGGTCGAAGTTCGGGTCCGCCAGGGCGGGCGTGGCCACGAGCAGCCGCCCTGTGAGCGAGGACACCTCGGTCATGGCAGACATGATCCCGCATCTTCCCGCCGCATGGGGAGCCAATCCGGGTCCGCGGGTGAATGCAGCTCAGGGCGGAAGGAAGCGCCCCCGGCGCACGGACACGGCCGGTGACCCCATGTGTCCGATTAGGCACCGTTCGTGTTGTGACACAGCTATGACGTAGCTGGGTGGTCCGTGGGCTTACGGGAGGGGGCCGCTGGGCGATTACTCTGTCTTTCCTGCCCTGCCCACCTCCATGGAACGCGAGATTCATGACCGTCAACGGTTCCGACGACGTACTGCTTGTCCACGGCGGCACCCCGCTGGAGGGCGAGATCCGTGTCCGCGGTGCGAAGAACCTCGTACCCAAGGCCATGGTCGCCGCCCTGCTGGGCAGTGCACCCAGTCGGCTGCGCAACGTTCCGGACATCCGTGACGTGCGGGTCGTACGCGGTCTGCTGCAACTGCACGGGGTGACGGTACGGCCGGGTGAGGAGCCCGGTGAGCTGGTGCTCGACCCGACGTACGTGGAGAGCGCGAACGTCGCTGACATCGATGCCCACGCGGGGTCCAGCCGGATCCCGATCCTGTTCTGCGGCCCGCTGCTGCACCGCCTGGGCCACGCCTTCATCCCGGGCCTCGGCGGCTGCGACATCGGCGGCCGGCCCATCGACTTCCACTTCGACGTGCTGCGGCAGTTCGGCGCGACCATCGAGAAGCGCGCGGACGGCCAGTACCTGGAGGCGCCGAAGGGGCTGCGCGGCACGAAGATCCGGCTGCCGTACCCGTCGGTCGGCGCGACCGAGCAGGTGCTGCTGACGGCCGTTCTCGCCGAGGGCGTCACCGAGTTGTCCAACGCGGCGGTCGAGCCGGAGATCGAGGACCTCATCTGCGTGCTGCAGAAGATGGGCTCGATCATCGCGATCGACACCGACCGCACGATCCGCATCACCGGCGTGGACAAGCTCGGCGGCTACACCCACCGCGCCCTGTCGGACCGCCTGGAGGCCGCGTCCTGGGCGTCGGCGGCGCTGGCGACCGAGGGCGACATCTACGTCCGGGGCGCCCAGCAGCGCTCGATGATGACGTTCCTGAACACCTACCGGAAGGTGGGCGGTGCCTTCGAGATCGACGACGAGGGCATCCGCTTCTGGCACCCCGGCGGCCAGCTGAAGTCCATCGCGCTGGAGACGGACGTGCACCCGGGCTTCCAGACCGACTGGCAGCAGCCGCTCGTCGTCGCCCTGACCCAGGCCACCGGCCTGTCGATCGTCCACGAGACGGTCTACGAGTCCCGCCTCGGCTTCACCTCCGCGCTGAACCAGATGGGTGCTCACATCCAGCTCTACCGCGAGTGCCTGGGCGGCTCGGCCTGTCGCTTCGGCCAGCGCAACTTCCTGCACTCCGCGGTCGTCTCCGGCCCCACCAAGCTCCAGGGCGCCGACCTGGTCATCCCCGACCTCCGCGGCGGCTTCTCCTACCTCATCGCCGCCCTCGCGGCCCAGGGCACCTCCCGCGTCCACGGCATCGACCTCATCAACCGCGGCTACGAGAACTTCATGGAGAAGCTCGTCGAGCTCGGCGCAAAGGTAGAGCTGCCGGGCAAGGCGCTCGGATAACACCACCGGTACGACGATGGGGCGGCCCCTTTGGAAAGGGGCCGCCCCATCGTCGTGTGCCGTTGCTCGGCGACCGTTTTCACGCCCTCGGCGGAAGCGCCCCGTCAGGGGCGCGGGGAACTGCGCGACCAGCCACGGCGGGCCCGCAGTCGACCACGGCGCCGAAGCACTTCGGCCTACTTGCCCTTCGCGGATTCCTTGAGCTTCGAGCCCGCGGAGACCTTCACGCTGAAGCCGGCCGGGATGTTGATCGGCTCGCCGGTCTGCGGGTTGCGCGCGGTGCGAGCGGCACGGTGGGTGCGCTCGAAGGTCAGGAAGCCGGGGATGGTGACCTTCTCGTCGCCCTTGGAGACGATGTCGCCGACGACATCGGCGAAAGCGGCCAGCACGGCGTCGGCGTCCTTGCGAGTCACCTCGGCACGGTCGGCCAGCGCGGCCACCAGCTCACTGCGGTTCATGTTGTTACTCCCGTGTTCTTCTTGCCATTGAGGCGTGCCACGCGGCGGAGCCGCATGTTGGGCCGGGACGCATCCTGCCCCCACCTGCGGCGGGAACGCCAATCCGGGTGCCGCCAATACCCTACGGGTGGGCCGAAGGAGGGGTTTCGCGACGCGCCGATCGGATGGCGTGGCAAGTTTCACAAACGTTTGCCTGGGTTGAGTTTCGGCGGACGGCCGGTGGGGGGTGCCCGCGCCCGCGCGGCGGTAGCCGCACATCGGTACAGCCCCGCCCCTTGCGGGGCGCCCCGGAAGGGGCGCTACGCGCCCTTCGCGGCCTCCCGTACCGCGCCCGCCACCGCTCCCGCGACCTTCTCGTTGAAGACGCTGGGGATGATGTAGTTCGGGTTCAGCTCGTCCTCCGTGACCACGTCGGCGAGGGCCTTCGCTGCCGCGAGCATCATGTCGGTGTTCACCGTACGGGACTGGGCGTCCAGGAGGCCGCGGAAGACACCCGGGAAGACCAGCACGTTGTTGATCTGGTTCGGGAAGTCGGAGCGGCCGGTGGCCACCACGGCGGCCGTCTGGCGGGCGATCGCCGGGTCCACCTCGGGGTCGGGATTCGCGAGTGCGAACACGATCGCGCCCTCGGCCATGGCGGCCACGTCGTCGCCGTCGAGGACGTTCGGGGCGGAGACGCCGATGAAGACCTCGGCGCCGCGCACGGCCTCCTTGAGGGTGCCGGTGAGGTTCTCCGGGTTGGTGTTGTCGGCGATCCAGCGCAGCGGCGAGTCGGCGGGGGCGCCCACCAGGTCCTCGCGGGCAGAGTGCACGACCCCGTGGATGTCGGCGACGACGGCGTTCTTCACGCCGGCCGCGAGCAGCAGCTTGAGGATGGCCGTACCGGCCGCGCCGGCGCCGGACATGACGACCCGGATGTTCTCAATCGCCTTGCCGGTGACGCGAAGTGCGTTCGTCAGGGCGGCGAGGACGACGATCGCGGTGCCGTGCTGGTCGTCGTGGAAGACGGGGATGTCGAGGGCCTCGCGCAGTCGCGCCTCGATCTCGAAGCAGCGGGGCGCGGAGATGTCCTCCAGGTTGATGCCGGCGAACCCGGGGGCGATCGCCTTGACGATCTCGACGATCGCGTCGGTGTCCTGGGTGTCGAGGCAGAGCGGCCAGGCGTCGATGCCGGCGAACCGCTTGAAGAGGGCCGCCTTGCCCTCCATGACCGGCAGGGCGGCCTTCGGGCCGATGTTGCCGAGGCCGAGGACCGCGGAGCCGTCCGTCACGACCGCAACGGAGTTGCGCTTGATGGTGAGGCGGCGCGCGTCCTCGGGGTTCTCCGCGATCGCCATGCACACGCGGGCCACGCCCGGGGTGTAGATCATGGAGAGGTCGTCACGGTTGCGGATGGGGTGCTTGGACGCCATCTCGATCTTGCCGCCGAGGTGCATCAGGAACGTACGGTCGGAGACCTTGCCGAGGGTGACGCCCTCGATCTGGCGGAGCTGCTGCACGATCTGGTCGGCGTGCGCGGTCGAGCTGGCCGCGATGGTGACGTCGATCCGGAGCTTCTCGTGGCCGGACGCGGTGACGTCGAGGCCGGTGACCGAGCCTCCGGAGGACTCCACGGCGGTGGTGAGCTGCGAGACGGCGGTTCCGCTCGCGGGCACCTCCAGCCGGATGGTCATCGAGTAGGAGACGCTGGGCGCCGTTGCCATGGCCGACTTCCTTCGTTGTTTCACCGTGTCGCGGTTTCACCGTGTCGCTGGTTTTGCCGTCCGATCGTCGCACCTACCGTCGGGTAGGCGTTAGCCGGGCCTGATTGCGTACGTATTGTTCGCGCAAAAAAGAGGTCCACGTCACAAGTGACGTGGACCTCCTTCTACGTTCATGACACCGACCCGCCATGCTCGCCTCGCGGCAAGTGGTCGCTCGTAGCGACGAAGGTTGGGCCCGGGGGCTTGGATCGAGCCGGTGTCACGACAAGGCTAACAAACAGATCCCGCGCGGCCATTCCCGTCCGGGGACTTCACAGGAAAACCCCGGCGGAACCAGCCGAACGGGCCTGCCCCGGGCCGTGCGGGGCAGGCCTCCCGTCAGTCCCTGAGCAGGTCCGGCACCCCCGCCGCGTCCGGCACGTCCCGCTCGCCGGAGACCACCGTCAGCTGCTGCGTCGCCCGGGTGAGGGCCACGTACAGCACGCGCAGCCCGGCCGGGGACTCGTCGGCGATCTCGGCGGGCGAGACGACGACCGTGGCGTCGTACTCCAGGCCCTTGGCCTCCAGGCTGCCGAGGGCCACCACCCGGTCGCCGAGCCCGGCCAGCCAGCGGGCGGCCTCGGCGCGCCGGTCCATGGCGACGACCACGCCGACGGTGCCGTCGACCAGGTCGAGGAGGCGTTCGGCCTCGGCGCGCACGGTCTTCTCCATCGCGTCGCGGACGACACGGAAGCGGGGCTCGACGCCGGTGGAGCGGACGGCCGAGGGGGACTTGGCGCCGGGCATGGCGAGGGCCAGGACCTTGGCCGCGAGGTCGGCGATCTCGGACGGGTTGCGGTAGTTGACCGTGAGCTCGAAACGGCGGCGCGGGCGCGTGCCCAGGGCCTCGTCGCGGGCCTCGGCGGCCTCGTCGGGGTCGGACCAGGAGGACTGGGCCGGGTCGCCGACGACCGTCCAGGTGGCGTGCCGGCCGCGGCGGCCGACCATCCGCCACTGCATCGGGGTGAGGTCCTGCGCCTCGTCGACGATGACGTGGGCGTACTCGACCCGTTCCTGGGCGAGCCGCTCGGCGCGCTCGCGCTGCGACTCCTCGCGCACCGGCATCAGCTCCTCCAGGCCGGTGAGCTGGTCCAGCGGGTCCGCCTCGCGCTTCTTGCGGGGGCGGGCGGGGGTGCCGAGGACGGCCTGGAGCTCGTCCAGCATGGCGATGTCGTGGACGGTGCGGCCGTCCCGCTTCAGGGAGCGGGCCACCCGGCGGACCTCGCCCGGGTTGAGGACGCGGCGGGCCCAGCGGCCGAGGCGTCGCTCGTCGGCCATCGCCGTGAGGACGGCCTGCGGGGTCAGCTCGGGCCACCAGGCGTCGAGGAACTCGATGAAGGAGTCCTCGGTGAGCAGGTCCTCGTCGAAGGAGGAGCGCAGCTCGGCGGCGAGCTCCGGGTCGGTGTGCCGGCCGGCCGCGCCGGAGCGGGCCCACAGGGCGTCGAGGAGCAGCTTGCGGGCGCGGGGGCGCAGCAGGTTGACCGGGGCGGTGCCGCCGAGCGCGTTGTGTCTGATCCGGTCGAGGTCCTCGGCCTCCAGCTCCAGGCGGCGGTTGAAGGCGACGACCCTGAGCCGGGCCGGTGAGTCGTTCAGCTCCAGGGCGCCGCGGGCGGCCTTGCGCAGCACCCGGAGCATCCGGGAGGAACCCTTGGCGCGGGCGGTGGCCGGCGTGTCGTAGAGCGTGGCCTCGGCGCCGTCGACGAGGGAGCCGATGGCGCGGATGGCGACCTGGCCCTCCTCGCCGAGCGACGGGAGCACGCCCTCGGTGTACGCGACGAGCAGCGGGGTCGGGGAGACGATCAGGATGCCGCCCGCGTAACGCCGCCGGTCCTGGTACAGCAGGTACGCGGCCCGGTGCAGGGCGACGGCCGTCTTCCCGGTCCCCGGGCCGCCCTCGACATACGTGACCGAGGCGGCGGGGGCGCGGATGACCAGGTCCTGCTCGGCCTGGATGGAGGCGACGATGTCCCGCATGGTGTGGCTGCGGGCCTGGCCGAGGGCGGCCATCAGGGCGCCGTCGCCGATGACGGGCAGCGTGTCGCCGTCGAGGAAGGCGGTCAGCTCGGGGCGCATCAGGTCGTCCTCGACCCCGAGCACCCGGCGGCCCCTGGAACGGATCACCCGGCGTCGTACGACACGCCCGGGATCCACCGGAGTGGACCTGTAGAAGGGGGCCGCGGCCGGGGCCCGCCAGTCGATGACCAGGGGGGCGTAGTCCTGGTCGAGGACGCCGATGCGGCCGATGTGCAGGGTCTCGGCGATGTCGGCGGTGTTGTCGCCGCGGACCGCGCCCTCGGCGGGCTCCACGGCGGTGTAGGCGCCGTCGGGCCCTTTCTTGCCGTCCTTCCCCGGCAGCAGGTCGATCCGGCCGAAGAGGAAGTCCTCGAACTCGTTGTTGAGCCGGTTCAGGTGGACGCCTGCCCGGAAGACCTGCGCGTCGCGTTCGGCGAGCGCACCGGGTGTCCCTACCTGACCGCGCTTGGCCGCGTCGTTCATCAGGAACTCCGCCTCGTGGATCTTCTCCTCGAGACGGCGGTACACCCGGTCGAGGTGTACCTGTTCGACGCTGATCTCACGGTCTCGGACGGAGTCCTGGACCCCGTCCCGGAGTACATCCGGGACGGACTCCTGTGCGGAATCCCGATCCGAGCCGTGAGAGCCGACCGCGGATTGCTGAGCCTGAGCGGCCACCGGGCCCCCTTCTGACGTGCTGGGCAGCCGTCAACCGTACGCGAAGGGGGCCCGCTGAAGCTACGCGCTGACCGAGACGAGCTTCTTGCCGTCGAAGGTCATGACCTCGAAGTGGTCGATCTGGTTGGGGGTGAAGGCGGCCCCGCCGTGCACGTAGAGGGGCTCCTTGGCCTTCTCCGTCTTGGCGTCGGTGATGCCGTAACCCCAGGTCGGGACGGACCAGGAGGTCACCGTCTCGCGTTCGCCGTTCTTGCCGACGGCGATCAGCGAGCACTTCTTCGGGCCGGTGACGTTCTTGAGCTGGAGGACCGCGTGGGTGCCCCAGTCCTTCTTCTCGACGGCGACGGTCGCGGTGACGTGGGTCGTCGGGTCCGTGGCCGTCTTCTTGTCGCTCATGGTCTGGAAGGCCGCCTGGGCGGGCCCCATGGCCATGTCCGCGGTGCCGCTGTCCGAGCTGCCGCTCAGCGCCACGCCGGCCGCGGTGCCGCCGGCGATCAGCACGACGGAGGCGGCCAGTGCGAAGACGTTCCTCCTGCTGCGGACCTTGCGCTTCTCGGAGACCTCGACGACGAGTTTCTCGACCATCCGCGGGCTGGGCTTCGCGGACAGCGACTCCCCGATGGACGGGGTGGATCCGGAGCCCGGCAGATCCGCCAGGGCCGCCAGCATCGGCTCCATCCCGGCCAGCTCGTCGAGCTGCTGGGCGCACCATTCGCACCCGGCCAGATGGACCTCGAAAGCGGTTGCCTCGGCGTCGTCGAGAATCCCGAGCGCATACGCGCCGACAGTCTCGTGCTCATTGGGCACCGGAGATTCCTGCATAGCACCAGACATACCCGAACCACCTGTGCCGAACCCGCCGTGTCCCCCGTACACACTCATCACGCCGTCACCCCCCGCTCCTCCAGAGCCAGCTTCATCGACCTGAGGGCATAGAACACCCGCGAACGCACGGTGCCGCTGGGTATACCCAGCGTTTCGGCCGCCTCGTTGACGGTACGCCCCTTGAAGTACGTCTCGACGAGCACCTCCCGGTGGGCCGGGGTCAGGTCGTCGAGCGCGTCAGACAGCGTCATCAGCCACAGCGCCTTGTCGATCTCGTCCTCCGCGGGGATGACCTCCAGCGGCGACGGATCGACCTCCTGCGGCCGGGCCTGCCGGCTGCGGTGACCGTCGATGACGATGCGGCGAGCGACCGTCACCAGCCAGGGGCGTACAGATCCGGTCGCTCGATTGAGCTGGCCGGCGTTCTTCCAGGCACGGATGAGTGTCTCTTGCACGACGTCCTCGGCGCGTTGCCGATCACCGGCGACCAGCCGAAGGACATACGCAAGGAGAGGTCCGGCGTGCTCTCGGTAGAGGGCACGCATCAGCTCCTCATCGGGCTCCGAGGGCTGGGACATGCGATGTCGGGCCCTCGATCCACGTTCATTGGCCACGGCCGCATCCTTGCGCACGCCCACCTCCGGTGTCCGGGGGTTCCCCCAGTCGGTCGCTCCCCCACCGGTACGGAAGTGGCTCGCGGTGTGTTCAACAAGACCCCACATTTTTCCGCGAGCTGACATGACGAGCGGGACATGACCCCACATTCCCACCGCGTGATCTTTACATTTCCGACACAACGTCGAGAGCGGTCGGGCTGCCCGTACTCACCCGTCACCAAACGGAGTGTTGTCGAAATCACTTTCACGGAGCTTCGATGAAGATCCGGCAGAAGCCGCGAATGGGACGGGAGTTGGCGCGCCGAGTGACGGCGGTCACGCGCGTTCACGGACGCTCACGAACGCGCGCGAACGCTCACGCGCGGGCGAGGGCGGCGCGGCGCCGGTGCCGGGCCACCCGTTCACGGTTCCCGCAGACCTCGCTGGAACACCAGCGGCGTCTGCGTCCCCGGGAGGTGTCCAGGTACACCAGCGGGCAGTTGTCGCCCTCGCACTCCCGGATCGCGGCCCGCGCGACGGGGTCGGTGAGCAGCTCCACGGTGTCCCGGGCGACGGCGGCCAGCAGCGCCGCGCTGCCCGGCGGCCTGGCCAACTCCCGCACCAGGAGGCCGTCCTCGTCGGGTACGGCGCGCGGGGCCGGGGGCGCGGCGGCGCCGGCGAGGTCGTTGACGCGGGCGAGCGCGAGGTCGTACGGCCGGACCCCCGGGGCGTGCCGACCGCGCACCAACTGCCCCACATGTCCCCGCAGTTCGCGGAAGCCGACGAGCCAGCCCGCGTCGGCGTGGGCCAGCGGGGTGCCCGGCGGGACGAGTCCGGATCCGGTGATCCAGGCCCGCAACGGTTCGAGCCCGTCGAGCCGTTCGCCGGGATGCGTGGTCGCGAGCAGATCGAGACAGATCCGCCCGGCGTCGAAGCGCAGCTCGTACGCGGACGCGGCCGTACCCAGTGCCATGTGCCTGTCACCGCCTACGCCTAGGACAGGGGAACCGTTCTGTTCACAGTGCCCGGTGCGGCGGGCGGCCGGAAGTCCTCGTACCGGTGTTCCGTTCGCGTCCGGTGGTTCCGTGCGGTTCCGTACGACCCCGCTCCGGGCGGGGACACCGGTGCCCGGCGCCCGGGCCGTCCCCGTTCGGTCCGGATACCCCGGCGGGCCTCGCCACCCCCTGCTCCGGACCGTGACCCTGTGTCCTGCGAACGCACAGCGAGCCGCCCCAGGGGGGACCCGTGAGGGACGGCGGTTCAGAAGGGACACGTTCATGAGCATGCGCACCCGGGTCGTCGCGATGGCGTCGGCCGTACTGCTGGGCGCCGGTGGCCTGGCCCTGGCGCCGGCCGCGAGCGCCGCCGCGCCGTACCACGGCATCGACGGCGGCGGCGCCGTCACCGACGACTGGCAGGACGAGGAGAACCTCGGCGTCGACGACTACGCCCAGAGCAACGCCACGGCCCTGTGGGAGACCGTCCTGTGGGCGGACGGCGCCCAGTACCAGGACGACGACGGCGACTCACACCCGTTCGAGAAGAGCAAGATCGACGGCTCGTTCGGCCCGGAGACCGAGTCGGCCACCCAGTGGTGGCAGGAGCACTTCGGCCTGTCCGACAACGACGGCGTGGTCACCGAGCAGAGCTGGACCTTCGCCCAGCAGCGGCTGACCGGCCCGACCGCGGGCAGCGCCGTCACGTTCCACGGCACCGCGCACAACGCCACGCTCAAGCGGATCAGCAGCAAGTACCGGGTGCGGATCAAGGGCACCGGTTCCTGGAAGATCGCGTACTACGACCAGCGCGGCTGAGCGAACCCCCGGGGCGGGCGACGCCACCGTCGCCCGCCCTGCGGGGCAGCGCCCACAGCAGCCCCGCGGCCAGCACCGCGGCGAGGCCGGACGCGACGAGCGCGGCGATCCGCCATCGCCGCTGTCCTGCGGGGGACTTGGGCGACCCGGGTGGATTAGCCGACTTGGTCGACTTGGTCGACTTGGTCGACTTGATCGGCTCGGTCGGCTCGGATGACGTAGGTGACCTGGATGACTTGAGCGGCCCGGCCGACTCACCGGGCTCGCCGGGCTCGCCCGCCGCTCCGACTGTGGCTCCGCCCGCCGGTCCGGAGGTGCCTTTGCCCCCCGCCGGTCCGGACGTGGCTCCACCCTGCGGCCATGCCACGCCCTGCGGCCATGCCTGTTCGGCCAGCTCCCACAGCGCCAGGAGCCGCGGCTGGTCCCCGCCGGCCAGCCGGCACAGCACCTGCGCGGCTGCCCGCGGTGGCAGTCGGTCGCCGTTCAGGTAACGCTGCCAGGACGACTTGCTGTACGCGGTACGCCGGGCCAGTCCGGCAAGGCTGAGGCCGGTACGGCCCTTGAGGACCCGCAGTTGCTCGACCAGGTGCCGGGCCTCGCGCGGCAACGCGGCCGGCAAGGGCTGCCAGCGTGTCATGTTCCGTCCCCGTCCCCGTCCCGGCCCGCGTGTGCCGTGGGTCCGGCGCCAGCGTGCCGCCCGCCGGCCGGGATCCGGCAGAGCGCACACCCGCGGAGCGGGGCACGACCCGTGGCCCGCGCGCGGTCGCACGGGACGGCCCGGCGTGCCCGGGAAGGAACGGACCGAAGTGACGGACCACGAGCCGCCTCCTACGGCCCGCTGCCGGAACCGGCTCCCCAGAACGTCGTACGCCGGTCAGCCGGTCCGCTCATCGCCCGTGGCGAAGAACCGCCGTACGTACTCCCCCGGCGGCAGCCCGCTCTCCCGCATGAGGGAGAACACCTCGGCCCCCTCCCCCGGCACCCCGTCGGCACGGAACGCCTCGGCGAAGCCCGCGTACTCGACCTCGTCGAGCGCTTCGCAGTACTCGGCCGCCTCGGCCTCGGCACGGTCGATCGCCTCGTCCGGCGAACCGGCGGTCCACAGCGTGACCCGCTCCTCGTACACACCGAGAGCGCGGTGCCGGAAGACGCATCGGACGCCGTACCAGGAAGGGCTGTTCGCAGCGACGAAGCCGTCGCCCCGCGTTCTCTCGTCCAAACCCCTTGCCCTCCTGAGCCCGCTCGGATCGATCCGCTCGGTGGCCATCCCCTCACGGCATGTCCCATGGAACACTTCCTGGGTTGCAGAAGTGAAACGAGTGGCTCGACCGACGGGGAGCGGATGCGATGAGCGCGCGGCAGGTACGGAAGATGTTCCAACTGATGGCCGGCGGCGAGCCCGTCGAGCTCACCAACGCCTGGGCCTCCGTGAAGAAGCTCGCGCGGCTCGCCTTCTTCGCCCAGCAGTTCGGGTACGAGTACGCCGACGCCCGCCACACCGGCTCCCGCAACAACGTGCTCAAGCTCCTGATCGTGCCGGATCACAGCCCCCAGGGACGGGCGCGGGCCGCGCAGAACTGGGCGCAGTACCCGAATGCCGGGGACGGGGTGTCGCTGCCGCCGCTCGTGCCCGATGCCGTCGAACTGCTCAAGGCCCGGATCCAGTTCGACCTCACCGGGAAGAACACCGAGAAGCGGTTGCTGCTCGGGGCCGGTGGTATCACCCTCGGGCTGGTGCTGGCCGCGGCGCGCGCGGGTGGGAGCAACGGCGTCTTTCTCGTCTCCGGTGTCGTATGGGTGCTCCTGATGGCGGTCATGGGGCTCGGGTTCTTCGTCACGCGCGGGCGCAACGCCAAGTTCGCGCAGCGACTCCAGGCCGCCGGGTTCGTGCCGGTGACAGGCGAGGGAGGGCGGGTGCGATACCTGCCGCCCGGCACACCCGTACCCATGCACCCCATGCACCCCATGCACCCCATGCAACAGGGCCCCATGCAGCAGCCCCAGTACCAGCAGCCCCTGTACCAGCCTCCGCAGCAGTCCGGCCCCTACGGCCCGTACGGCGGCCAGAGCGGCCAGAGCGGTTACGGCCCTTACGGCGGCCGGCCTCCCGCCGCCCCCGGTTACGGTCAGCAGCCCCCTGCTCCCTACGCCCCGGGTCCCTACTCCCCGCCCCAGCAGCCCACCGGCCCCTACGCCCCCGGCCCCTACCACCAGCAGCCCCCGCAGCCGCCGTACCCCACCCCCTGACCCGCCGCCCGGCGGCGACCTCTCACCCGCCCTCCCCCCAGGGTGAGAGCAACGTTCCCTTCCGGTCACCCACAGCCACAGTGCGGAAACGACGCCTGCCTACCTTCGTGGCCTAGTCACTCGTAGCAGACCGAGCACGCGGAGCACCGTGGAGGCGTCATGACAGCCCCAGCCCCTACTTCACGTAGTCGCTGGATCCAGGAGTGGGATCCGGAGGACGAGGCGTTCTGGAACGCGACCGGTGAGAAGGTCGCCCGGCGGAACCTGGTGTTTTCCGTCCTCTCCGAGCACATCGGGTTCTCGATCTGGACCATGTGGTCCGTGCTGGTGCTGTTCATGGGGCCGGAGTACGGGCTCACCCCGGCCGACAAGTTCCTGCTGACCTCGATGGTCACGCTGGTCGGCGCGGTCGTGCGGGTGCCGTACACCTTCGCCGTGGCGGTCTTCGGCGGCCGGAACTGGACGATCGTCTCCGCGGCCCTCCTCCTCGTCCCGACCGTCGCCGCGTTCACGGTGATGAAGCCGGGGACGTCGTTCGACACGTTCCTGCTGGTGGGGCTGCTGGCCGGTATCGGCGGCGGGAACTTCGCCAGCAGCATGACCAACATCAACGCCTTCTTCCCGATGAGGAAGAAGGGGTGGGCGCTCGGGCTCAACGCCGGCGGCGGAAACATCGGCGTGCCCGTGATCCAGCTGGTCGCCCTCGCGATCATCGGGGCGAGCGGCGGGCCGCGGGTGCTGCTCGGGATCTACATCCCGCTGATCGTCGTCGCCGCCGTCCTCGCCGCCCTCTTCATGGACAACCTCGCCACCGTGAAGAACGACACCGGCGCCGCGATCGACGCCGCCAAGGACGGCCACACCTGGATCATGTCCTTCCTCTACGTCGGGACGTTCGGGTCGTTCATCGGGTACGCCTTCGCCTTCGGGCAGGTGCTCCAGGTGCAGTTCGGGCGGACCCCGCTGCAGGCCGCCTACCTCACCTTCATCGGCCCGCTGCTCGGCTCCCTGATCCGGCCCGTCGGCGGCTGGCTCGCCGACCGGTACGGCGGGGCGCGGATCACCCTCTGGAACTACATCGGCATGGCCGCCGCCACCGCCCTCCTCGTCGTCGCCAGCATGCAGAAGTCGCTGCCCATGTTCGTCACGGTCTTCGTCGTACTGTTCGCGCTCAGCGGGCTCGGCAACGGGTCGACGTACAAGATGATCCCCGGAATCTTCCAGGCCAAGGCTCTCGCCAAGGGGCTGGAGGGCGACGAAGCAGCCGCCTACGGGAGGCGGCTGTCCGGGGCCTCCATGGGGCTCATCGGCGCGGTCGGCGCGCTCGGCGGCGTCGGCATCAACCTCGCCTTCCGGCAGTCGTACCTCTCCTACGGTTCGGGCACCGGCGCCTTCGTCGCCTTCCTGGTCTTCTACGGCCTGTGCTTCGCGGTGACCTGGGCCGTATACCTTCGCCGGCCGGCCGCGCAGCGGCGGTCCGCGACCGCCACCGAGGCAAAGGCGCAGCTCAGCTACGCCGAGGTGTGACGTAACACTGGTGACATGAACCCGAACCGAGCCTGTCACGCACCGTTGACAGGCTCGTTCGGCATGCGGGGCAGCTAGGAGAGCAGCATGGACGAGGAACAGCAGCAGCGGCCGGAGCCCGGTCCGCACGGCCCTCTCGCGGGGTTCACCGTGGGGGTCACGGCCGCGCGCCGCGCCGACGAGCTCGGGGCACTGCTGCAGCGGCGCGGTGCCGTCGTGCTGCACGCCCCTGCCCTGCGCATCGTGCCGCTCGCGGACGACGGGGAACTGCTCGGCGCCACCAAGGAGATCATCGACCAGGCGCCGGACATCGTCGTGGCGACCACCGCGATCGGGTTCCGGGGGTGGGTCGAGGCCGCGGACGGATGGGGTTTCGGCGAGCAGCTGCTGCAGAGGCTGCGCAACGTCGAGCTGCTCGCCCGCGGACCCAAGGTCAAGGGGGCCATCCGGGCCGCCGGGCTGACCGAGGAGTGGTCGCCGTCCTCCGAGTCCATGGCCGAGGTGCTCGACCGGCTCCTGGAGGAGGGCGTCGAGGGCCGCCGGATCGCCGTGCAGCTGCACGGGGAGCCGCTGCCGGGGTTCGTGGAGTCGTTGCGGGCGGCCGGCGCGGAGGTGGTGCCGGTGCCGGTGTACCGGTGGATGCCGCCGGAGGACCTGGGCCCGGTGGACCGGCTGCTGGACGCCGTCGTCTCCCGCTCGGTCGACGCGATCACCTTCACCAGCGCGCCCGCCGCGGCGTCCCTCGTCTCCCGCGCCGAGCACCGCGGGCTGCTCGGCGACCTGCTGGCCGCCCTCGGCCACGACGTCGTCCCCGCCTGCGTCGGCCCGGTGACGGCGCTGCCGCTCCAGGCCCTCGGCGTCGACACCGTCCAGCCGGAACGCTTCCGGCTCGGGCCCCTCGTCCAGCTGCTCTGCCAGGAACTGCCCTCGCGGGCCCGGGCGTTGCCGATCGCCGGGCACCGCGTCGAGATCCGCGGGCACGCGGTCCTCGTCGACGGAGCGCTGAAGCCGGTACCGCCGGCCGGGATGTCCCTGCTGCGGGCGCTGTCCCGGCGGCCGGGCTGGGTGGTGGCCCGCGCCGAACTGCTCCGGGCCCTGCCGGGCGCGGGCCGCGACGAGCACGCGGTGGAGACGGCGATGGCCCGCCTCCGTACGGCCCTGGGCGCGCCGAAGCTGATCCAGACCGTCGTCAAGCGCGGCTACCGGCTGGCACTGGACCCGGCGGCGGACGCGAAGTACGCGGACACGTAAGGGACAGCCGGAAGCGCCAACCGGCCTGCCCTTTTCACAGGTAGGTCACCTGGTGGATGTAGAGACACTCGTGCCGCGGGACAACCAGATAGAGGAAGAACCCGCCAGGGACGTGCGCGACGTTCCCTTTGGGCCCGGCCTCCTGGTAGGAGGCGCCGTCGAGATAGAAGGCGGACGCGGCCCGGACCAGCTCGTCTGCTCTTTTCTCGATCTCGGCGACAAGAGCAGGCGGCGAGCCGCCGACAACGTGCTCCTCGGCCGGGTCGTACTCCCACCTCCAGGTCACCCGGCCACCGCCTGTTGAGCCTCGGCCTCGACAGCGCGCAGCTCCGCCGTCGCCGCCCGGAAGCCGGGGTCATCACGGCTGTCGGTGGCATGTACGGCCGCGAGGGCGGCCTGGTGCCGGGAATGGAGATCGGGCCGTCGTTCGATCTCCACCTGTGCCTGCCAGTAGGCCAGCCAGTGCCGGAGGTGGCCGATCCTGCCGTCCTGGAGCGCGGCTGCAAGCGCCTGCTCCTTCTGCTGTTCCATCTCGGACAGCCGGTGCGGGGCGATGCGTGCCAGCGCGACCCGAACCGCGTCCGGCGTCGGCTCGGGGCGCGGAATCAGCTCATGACCATGGTCGGGGTGTGTGGTCATGCGGCGGCTCCTCTGTCCTTCGCTTCCTTCCCCCACCGTACTGGGCACCACGGACAACGGTGGGGTCTCACGGCGCACCTGCCACATCATGCGACGGCCTTCCGCGTTCCTTCGGGTCCCCGGGACCCCACCTCGAACCACAACAGCTTCCCGGCACCGCGGTCCAGCGGACCGCCGTCGCCGACGGCCCAGCCGCCCCACGAGTCCGCGTACGCCTGCACGAGGTGCAGCCCGCGCCCGTTCTCGGCATCCGCCGGGGTGAGCGGGACGCGGTCCCCGGGTGGTGCACCGAACGGGGCGGGGATTCGCGGGTGGCTGTCCCAGACCCCGACCCGCAGCCGGCCGCCGGGCAGGGCGGTCAACCGCAGTGAGGCGGGGCCGTTCGCGTGCCGGTAGGCATTGGTGACCATCTCGGAGGTCAGCAGCTCGGCGGTGTCCAGAACTTCGTGCCTGCCATGACCACTGAGTGCCGCCCGTACGGTCATGCGTGCGACGCGTGCCGCGCGCGGATCATGGGGCAGGCGAAGGGCGTACGTCCAGGTGTCGGGCAGGGATACGGTGTTCACGAGGGCCTCCGACGAGAGACGGGACTCGGGTTCGCTCAACTACCGCGCCGGGCGGTGGCTGTGCCACAGGGGTGCGCTTCCGGCCTACGGGCGGGGAGTTGGGCGACGCAGAATCACCATAGAGCGTCGCGATGTAATAATTGACATCAATTGAGGGAAAGCTCTGACATTTGCCTCTTGTGAGTGACTCACGGGTAACGCGATGACGAGAGAGGGCTCAGTGCCGCCCAGCTCCACCCCCACCTTGCGCCAACAACGTCTCGGCGCCGAGCTGCGCAAGCTCAGGGAGCACTCCGGGCTCACATCCACCGCAGCCGCAGGTCTGCTCGGCCTCAAACAGGCGCAGATCAGCAATATCGAATCGGGCCGCTATGCCGTGAGCGCCGACCGCGTACGCAGCATTGCCCGTACGTACAGTTGCGCCAACCCTGCTCTGGTCGAAGCCCTCGCCGCGATGACCGGCGGGCGCAAACGCGGCTGGTGGGGCGAGTACCGGGATCATCTGCCCGCCGGGTTCATCGACCTGGCCGAACTGGAGCACTACGCGACCGAGTTGCGCGTCGCCCTGGCCATCCATGTCCCGGCCCTGCTGCAGACGACGGACCACGCACGCGCCCTCTTCCGTACGGTCTTTCCCCCGCTCCGGCAGTACGAGATCGAACACCGCCTCACTCACCGCATCAAGCGCCAGGGCATCCTCCACGGAGAGGATCCCACCCCCTACACGGCGACCATTCACGAGGCGGCGCTCAGAATGGGTTTCGGCGGCCGAGACGTGGCCGCCGCTCAGCTCAAGCACCTTGTCGCCATGAGCGAACTCGCCCACATCACCGTCCGGGTCATCCCCTTCGGTGAAGCGAGTTTTCACGGCACAGGCCAAGGCATCGACTATGTCGCGGGGGCGGTGCCGCAACTCGACACGGTCCAGCTGGACACCCACCACGGTTGCGAATTCCTGGACGGGGAGGCGCAATTGACCAAGTACCGATCAGTGGTCGACCACATGGAGGCGAGTGGGCTCAGCCCTCAAGCGTCCCGAGACCTCATCCACCGCATCACCCAGGAACTCTGAGGAATCCCGCCATGCCCGAACCCACTTGGCAGAAGTCCACCTACAGCGGTGACGCTTCCAACTGCGTCGAGGTGGCCAGCGTCCCCTCGACCATCCGCATCCGCGACTCGAAGCACACCACGGGCCCCCACCTCACCGTCGCGCCCGCCGCCTGGGCCCACTTCGTCTCCGGCGTGGCACAGCCACACCCACGATGACCGCATGGGAACGGACATCCACGGCTGGATCGAGTGCCGGACCTGGCGGGAGGGCCTGAACCACGACGAGACGGCGTGGTCCCCGGCGATCAACCTGCCGATGCTGGGGATGCCGAGGGACTACGACGGCTTCGCCTGCCTCTTCGGCGTACGCGACTTCGACGCCACGTGGCACCCGGTGGCGGCGAACCGAGGCCTGCCGCCGGACACCTCCCCCGAGGTCCGCGAGGAACACGCCATCTGGGCACCCTCCGCATTCGCGGAGACCTGGCTCACCTGGCCGGAGGCGAGGGCGATCGACTGGTCGGAACCGGCAATCCCCCGCACCACCCACATCACCCGCTACCACCGCACCCCGGACGGCACCCTCCGCCTGATCCACCGCCACGACTGGAGCAGAGGCTTCGCCCGGGCGAGCGGCATCAACACGCTGACCACGTCCCCGGCCGACCTGGCCGACTTCTGCCCCGAAGGCACGGAGTGGACCACCGGCACCACGCTCTACCGAGCCGAACGCGCCCGCCGCCGCGACGCGGTCCCGGAGGACGGCCCGTGGGCGCCGGTGTGGACGGTGATGGAGACCCTGGCGGGGGTGCACGGGGAGGGGAACGTACGGCTGGTGGCGTGGTTCGACGAGTAGCGGCCTTCTCAAGCGGCCGTTGTCACGGCTGGCACGCCTTGTCACCCCTGTTCGAAACGATGTCGCTGGTCTGCCAGACGCCGTCGGCGTTCTTGGCGAGCACGGTGTGGTAGAGCACGTAGGACTGCGAAGTGGTCGGGGTCCGGTCGACCTTTCCGGTGGTCCTGTTCTTGATGAACGACCTGCTCTCGTCGGAGCAATAGGTGACGTATGCCTTGTCGGCCCTGGACAGGGTCACCTTGCGGTCGAAGAAGCGGGTCTCCCCGATCCAGTGAGGATCGCCTCGTCCACGGAGTTCACGCTCAGTGCGCTGTCCGCGAGAACCGCGTCCTTCGTCGCGTCTCCGGTCTTCGTGTCCTCGAAGACGTTCTTGGCGGTACTGGGAAACGTGATCTCAGGGCGCCTGGGGGCAGTTGACTGCGAGGAAGTCGGCGTTGCCGACGCCGACCGCGTCGCGTCCGGGCTCTGACTACTCGCCTTCGCATCTCCTTCGCCGCCACCACATCCCGCGAGCAGCAGTACGGCTGCCACGGCACCGCCGGTGGCAGTGATGGAGGGGCGTGAGGCAGGTGAACTCAGGGCCGGCACTCGGCGCTCCCTCTCTGGGATGTCAGCTTCTCGGTGATCCAGACACCTTGCTCGCCGGTCCGAAGCAGACTGCGATAGAGGACGTAGCTGTCGCTGGAAGGCGCGTCCACGTCGGTCTTCCCGGTCGTCAGGCTCTTGTTGTACGCCTTGGTCTGGTCTTCGCAGTACACGAGACCGGCCGTACCGTCCGCGTTGATCTTCACCTTGGCGTCGAAGAAGCGCTTCGTACCGGTGATCCGATCCTTGTAGTCCACGAACTCCTGAATGAACTTCTGGCTCCCAGCCGCCGCCGTGCCCTCGGAATAAAAGCGGTATGCCTTGTCGAGGGGGTCCTGGTCGGCGATCGCCATGTCCACCGCCTTGATGAACTGCTCGGTGTCGCCGAGGACCGCGTCCTTCTTCTCGTCGCCCGTCTTCGGCCACTCGAAGGCGTAGGACAGATCGGACGGCAGCTTGATTTCCGGCCGTTCAGCCGCGCTTGCCGCCGAGGAACCAGACGAAGTCGAGGGCTTGGAAGTGGTCTCTGTCGCCCTTGCCAACCTGTCGCCGGACTTCGACTCTCCGCCCCCGCATCCGGCAAGAAGCAGCACCGCCACCACACCGACGCCGGCTGCCCGCGCTACGGCTGGCACTGAGCCGCCCCCCTGGTGGAAATGATCTGTGACGTCTGCCAGACGCCGTCGGAGTTCTTGTCGAGCCTGGTGTTGTACGTGACGTAGCTGTCCTTGGTGACAGGCGTCCTGTTGACCTTGTGGGTCTTCTTGTCCTTGCTGAAGCCCTTGCTCTCGTCGCCGCAGTAGGTGAGGACCGCCGCCGTCTTGCTCTCCAGCGTCACCTTGCGGTCGTAGTACCGGACGACGCCGGTGATCGTGACGTCGGCCTTCTTGAACTGGGCGACCCAGGACACCGATGCCTCAAGGGCTTTGCCCGTGGTGTAGTAGCCCATCGCCTCGCCCTTGGGATCCGTCCCGGCGATGGCGGCGTCGACCGCCCGCGTCATTTCCGCACTGTCCGCGAGTACGGCGTCCTTCACCGCATCCCCGGTCCGGCCGCCCTCGAAGGTCAAGGTCACATCCGACGGCAACGTGATCTTCGGGCGGCCGTCGGACGATGTCGAAGCCGACACACTCGGCGAGGCCGAAGCAGACGCCCTAGTCGTCGTGGGCGCGAACGAGGTCTTGTCCGCGGCCTTCGCTCCGTCGTCGCCGTCGCCCCCGCCGCAGCCCGCGAGGAGGAGTACGGCGGTCAGACCGGCTACGGCTGTCGTGGACAGGCGGGAACGGGGGTTCACGAATGACTCCTGGTAGGACGGCTGGAATGGGTACACGAGGTACCGAGAACACACGGCTCGTCGGCTAGCCGACGCAGGCTTTGTCGCCGCGGTGCGAGGTCAGAGCGGTGGTCTGCCACACGCCTGAGTCGTTCTTCTCGACGCGCGTGCTGTACGCGACGTACGGGCTCTGGTCCGAGGGCGTCCGGTCGACCTTGCCGGTCTTACGGTTCTTGTTGAAGCCCTTGCTCTCGTCGGAGCAGTAGAGAACCGTCGCCGTGGTCTTTCCGGAGGACAGGGTGACCTTGGGGACGTAGTAGCGGGTGGTGCCCGTGAAGGAGAGGTCGGCGTCCAGATACGCCTGGATCCAGGCGACGGCACCGCTCAACGCTTTGTCCCGGTAGTAGAAGGACAGGCCGGGCGCACTCGTGTCGCCGCGCAGGATGGCATCGTTCGTCGAGTCGATGCGTGCGGCGACGTCCGCGAGTACGGCGTCCTTCGCCGCATCGCCCGTCTTCCAGCCGACGTACTCATCCGTCACGTCCGACGGCAACGTGACCCTGGGACGGTCCGTTCCGGCCGACACGCTCGGCGATGCGGACGCGCTGCCGGCCTGTCCCGTACCGGCCGCCGCGTGGTCGGCACCCGCAGAGGACCCCCCGCTGCCACCACAACCTCCGACGAGTAGCGCGACGGCGGCTCCCGTGAGTGTGCGTACGGACAGACGGGGCCGACGGCTCACTGTGTAACTCCTGCTGGGGCGATGTGGTCTTACCTGTTGACGGACTGGATCTCCTGCACAATGACGTCCTGAGGCCTGCCAAAGGTGCCGTCGGGGAGGTCGTCGCCGTTGCCGTCGCTTCCAGTCCAGTGGATCTTCCAGGTAACCGTCGCCTTGAGCTGGTACGAGCCGCTGCCGGACGAGTGGAGGTACTTCACCCCACAAGGCGGCGTCCTCCCGGCATCGCCCGCGGTGTACTCCTCTCCGATACTGCCGTTGTTGAACTCGCAGACGCCGGAGGCAGGGTAAGTGACCGCGTCGGAGGTACCCGGGTCGATACGGAGGGACACGGGTTCGGCGGTGGTAGTCGCCGAGAGGCCGAGCAGCGGGACGCTGGCAGTGACCGACACCGGTTTGAAAGTCGTCTTGTCCAGCCAGGCCCAGGTGGCGAGGTTGACCTTGGTCGTACCCGCGGGCTTCAGGCTCACTTCTTTGGTGGGGACACGGATCTCGTTGTAGGCGAGTTCGCCGAGGATCTTCGTGGATATGGTGTTCGGGATGTCAGCGGGCGGGGCATCGCCCGTGTCCACCCAGAAATAGGGTTCGTCGCACTTGTCCCAGCCGGGCGGGAAAGACTTGTTGACGTACGAATCCCACCAGTAGCCTTTTCCGGCCTTGTCCTTGTTGAAGTCCTTATAGGGATGACCGTTCACGTAGCGGTCGCGCTGCTGGGCGTCCCACTCGTACCCCGTCGAGTCCGCCGCCCAGATCGGTTCCAGGTACGCCTGGAGCGCGGCGGGACTGTACTTGGGGGCGTACCAGCAGGCCGGGGGCGTCCAGGACGTAGTGGAGGCAACCGGGCCCACGGAGGTACCGGATCCGTTCTTTGACCGGTCGAACACGACAGCGCCGACCGTCGAGTTGATGGTGTCGCCATCTGCTCCGCCGGAGGTATTGGTGTCCGATCCAGACCCACCGCCGACCGATCCGCCCCCTCCAGGACGGTCGGCCATGGCCGGCGCGGCCGACAGCACACAGACAGACGCCGCCAGCGCGATCGCTGCGATTCCTCGGCGGAATCCGGTCACGGCTGGCACTTGTCGGCTCCCCGAGTAGACGCAATCTTCACGAGTTCCCAGACTCCCTTTGCGTTCTTCTCAACCTGGACGCCATACACGACATAGCTGTTCTTGGTGGTCTTCGTCTTCTTGACGACACCGGTCTTGATGACTTTGTTGTAGCCCTTGCTCTCGTCACCGCAATAGGTCAGCGATGCCTTGGTCTTGGACTCCACCGTGACCTGTCGGTCGTAATAGCGGACGGTTCCCGTGACCGTCAGTCCCCCGTCCACGAAGGACTGGACCCATTGCTGAGCGGCGGCGGCCCCCTCCCCCTCGGTGTAGTACTCCAGAGCAGGAAACCTCGGGTTCTGGGCACCGATGGCCGCGTCCAACGCTCGGACGAACTCGGCGTTGTCCTTGAGGATCGCGTCCTTTACGGGGTCGGAGTCCTCTTCAGGGGTGAAAGTGAGGGTGTCCCCGGCCGGCAGTGTGATCTTGGGACGGCCGGCGGCCTCAGAGGCCGAAGCACTCGGTGAAGCCGAAGCCGACGTCCCCGTATCCGCCCCCGCGATCTTCCCGTTCGAGTCGGACTTGTCTCCGCCGCCTCCGCCGCAACCGGCAAGCAGCAGTGCGGCCGTCACACCGGCGGTGGCTGTCGTGAGCAGGCGGCGGGAACGGCGGGTCACGGTGGGCTCCTGGTGGGGCGGTTGGGGTCTGCGAAGCAGCGAATACGGTATCGAGGTCCGTCCGGAACGCACCAGAGCGATTTGCTGCGACCCGGCCTGATGAAACGTGCACGACAGACCATAGCCGGGCAACTCACCGCCTCCACACCAGCTTTGGTGCCGTCCCGTGACATCGCCGCGACCCTCGGTTGGCCTCCGCAAAGGCTACTGGCCGGATCGGGCGCCCGGATGGCCGGATGCTCCACACGTTCCGCAGGGGCACGCATCCAAGCCTGGATCACGGAGCCGCCTTCACCTCGCACCACCCGGACCTGTAACTTCACGGGTGCACAGGTTTGTTGACGGGGCGTACGCGACGGGGGTTGCGGGATCATGGCGGGTTACCGGCCGGCGGACTGGCATCCACTCGACCTCGACCGGGACCCGACCCCCGGCGATCCGCAGCGTGTCCGTACCCTCGCCACGCAGCTGCACTCCTTCGCCGACGATGTCTCCGACGCGCTCGGCCTGGTCAAGGGCATGGCCGGCGAGGACACCCTGCTCCAGTGGGCGGGCAAGTCGGCGGAGGTGTTCAAGGAGCAGTTCAAGGACGTCCCGAAGAAGCTGAAGAAGTCCTACGAGCTGTGCGGTGACGCCCTCGCCGACTACTGGCCCAAGCTGGAGCGCGCCCAGGCCCTGGCCGACAAGGCCCTGGCCAAGGCGAAGGACGCCCAGTCCGATCTGTCCTCGGCCAAGTCCCGGCTCTCCTCCGCCGATTCGTGGGTCACCCGGGCGACGAAGGAAGCGGACAAGTACAAGGACGACCCCACCGGCGGCAAGTCGGACGCCGACAAGCCCGACGAGGGCAAGGTGCGGGCCGCCACCCGGGACGTGCAGAGCGCGAAGTCCGCGCACACCCAGGCCCAGTCGGACGTCACCACCGCGCAGAACGCCCTCGACGCCGCGAAGAAGATGGCCGAGGACGCGCGGAAGATGCGCGACGACGCGGCGGGGGAGGCGAAGCGGAAGATCGACGAGGCCTCCGACGCCGGGATCCCGAACCGGCACTGGTGGCAGGACGTCGGCCACTGGTTCGAGGACAACTGGGACACAATCGTCACCGTCTGCAAAGTCGTCGTCGCCGTCGTCGGCATCATCGCGATGATCATCGGCGGGCCCATCCTCGGCGCGATCGTCCTCGTCGCCGCACTCGTGGTACTCGCGGACACGCTCTACAAATACTCAAAAGGGCAGGCGTCGCTGTGGGATGTGGCGTTTGCGGCGCTGGACTGCATACCTGGCGGCAAGGGCATCACCAGCCTCGGCAAACTCGCCAAGGGCGTGAAGGAGATGAAGTTCCTCAAGGGCGGCCTCAAGGCCATGGCGGAGAGCCTGGGCAAAAAGGGGCTGCGCAAGGAGGCCGAAGAAGCCGAGGATGTCCTCGCCAAGAGCAAGCCGGGCAAGGGGCGGTGCCTGAACGGCGACCCCATCGACATGGTCTCCGGCGAGATGTACATGGCCGAGACCGATGTCGAGCTGTCCGGGCTGCTGCCCCTGCTCCTGCGGCGCACCCACCTGTCGACCTACCGCGCGGGCCGCTCGTTCGGTTCCTCCTGGGCCTGCACGCTCGACGAACGCCTGGAACTGGACGACCAGGGTGCCGTCTTCGCCACCGAGGACGGCATGATCCTCGTCTATCCCGTGCCGCAACCCGGGGCCTCGGTCCTGCCGGCGGAAGGGCCGAGGTGGCCACTGGACTGGGACGGCACTTCAGGCGCCCCGGTACGGATCACCGACCCGCTCACCGACGTCACCCGTCATTTCGCCCCGCCGCAGCGGCCCGGACCGATCGACGAGCCGTTCACCCTGCTTCTCACGGCGATGACGGACCGCAACGGCTACCGGATCGACTTCGACCGTGATGCCGACGGCACACCGGTGGCCGTACGTGACTCGGGCGGTCGACACCTCCATGTGGACACCGACGCCGGGCGCGTCACCGCGCTGCGCCTGCGCAATCCTGAGGACGGCCCCGGCGGTACTGTCCTGCGCCGCTTCGACTACAGCTCCTCCGGCGATCTGACCGGCGTCCACGACTCGGGCGAGCTGCCCATGAGCCTCGCCTACGACTCCCGCGGACGCATCACGTCGTGGACCGACCGCAACGGCTACCGCTACGGCTTCGGTTACGACGGACTGGACCGCTGTGTCCGGGGCGAGGGTGCCGACGGCAGCCTGTCCTGCACTGTGGAGTACGACGACGAAGCGCGCGCGACGTGCTACACGGACGCGCTCGGCCAGACCACGACGTACCGCTACAACGAGCTCTACCAACCGGTCTCCGTGACCGACCCGCTCGGACACACCGAGCTTTCCGAGTGGGACCGTTTCGGACGGCTGCTCGCACGCACCGACCAGCTGGGCCGCACCACTGGCCTCACTCTTGACGCCCACGGCCAGCCGACCCGGATGGAGCGGCCGGACGGCACGGTCATCGAAGTGGCGTACAGCGACGAAGGTCTGCCCGTCGCCGTCACGGAGGCCGACGGAGCGCGTTGGGAGTGCACGTACGACGACCGAGGCAACCTGCTCACCAGCACCGATCCGCTCGGTGCGGTGAGCCGCTACGCCTATGACGGGCGCGGCCACCGGACCGCACGGACCGACGCGCTCGGCAACACCTTCCGTTTCGAGACCGACGAAGCGGGGCTGCCCGTCCGGGTCGTGGACCCACGCGGCAGCACCGTCACCGTGCGGCGGAACGCCTTCGGCCGCGTCGTCCGGATCGATGACCCGGTCGGCGGGACCCTCCGCCAGGGATGGAGCCCGGAGGGCCGACTGCTGTGGCGCGAGCACGCCGACGGCGGCCGGGAGTCGTGGTCGTACGACCCACAGGGCAACCTCACCGAGCACCGTGACCGCGGCGGGGCCACCACCGCCTTCGAGTACGGCGCGTTCGATCTTCCCAGCGCCAGGACGGATCCGGACGGCACCCGCTACCGCTTCACCCACGACGCCGAACTACGACTGATCGGCGTGACCAATCCGCTCGGCGGCATCTGGAGCTACCACTACGACGCGGCCGGCCGTCTCGTCGGCGAGGCGGACTTCGACGGCCGAACGCTCGCCTACGCCCACGACCCCACCGGCCGGCAGACCGAGCGGAGGAACGGCATCGGACAGACGGTCCGGATGACCCGTGACGACGCCGGTCGCGTGGTGGAGACCCGCACGGACGGCGGCGCCGTCGTCTCCCTGCGCTACGACCGGGCCGGCCGGCTGGTCGAGGCCGCGGGCCCGGAAAGCGTGGTTGCCTTCGGCTACGACGCGGTGGGCAGGGTGCTCACCGAAAGCGTCGACGGCCGCACAGTCACCAGCGCGTACGACGCGCTGGGCCGCAGGGTGCGGCGGACCACTCCCTCCGGCGCCGCCTCGCAGTGGTCCTACGACTCCGTGGGGCTGCCCGTCTCACTCGTGACCGCGGCAGGCGAGCTCACCTTCACCCACGACGCGGCCGGCCGGGAAACCACCCGCGGGCTGGCCGGCGCCGCCTCGCTGACCCAATCCTGGGACGCCGGACACCGCCTGGTGGAACAGGTCATCCACTCGGCGACCGGTGCGGCCGGCCCCGATGCCACCACGGTGCTGCAGGCCCGCTCCTACGCCTACCGGGGCGACGGACACCTCACCTCGGTCGACGACAGGCTGGCCGGCACCCGGAGATTCGACCTGGACCGGGCCGGCCGCGTCACCCGGGTGTCCGCCGCGAACTGGACCGAGACCTACGCGTACGACGAACTCGGCAACCTGGCCACCGCGAACCATCCCGGAACCGCGGGACAGGACGCGCAAGGCCCGGTCGGACGCTCCGGCACGAAGGTCACCTCGGCGGGCCGTACCACGTACGAGCACGACGACCAAGGACGCGTGGTCCGCATGATCCGGCGCACGCTGTCCGGGCTGCGGCGGATCTGGACCTACGCCTGGGACGCCGACGACCGGCTCGTCGAGGCCGCGACTCCCGACCGAGGCGTATGGCGGTACCGCTACGACGTCCTCGGCCGGCGTACCGCCAAATGGCGGGTGCACGAGGACGGCTCGGCCGTCGACGAGACTGCCTTCACCTGGGACGGAGCCAACCTCGCGGAGCAGCAGGCGCTCCGGGACGGTGTGGTGGAGACGGACACGTGGGACTGGGACCCGGGTACCCACCGGGCGGCGGCCCAGACGCGGGGGCGACGCGGCGTCCTGGACGCCGACGAGGTCAGCAGGCGGTTCTACGCGATCGTCACCGACTCGGTGGGGACGCCCAGCGAACTCGTCGACGAGGACGGCACGATCGCCTGGCGGGCCGCCACCAGCCTGTGGGGACGGCCCCTGGCCGGCGACGACGACGGCCTGTGCCCGCTGGCCTTCCCGGGCCAGTACCGCGACCCCGAGACCGGCCTGCACTACAACCTGGCCCGGTACTACGACCCGGACACCGCGCAGTTCCTCTCACCCGACCCGCTGGGACTGGTCCCCGCTCCGAACCACCACGCCTATGTGGACAACCCGCTGCGCTGGACCGACCCGTTGGGTCTGGAAGGCGACAGCACCGAGCCGGTTCGGGTCTACGACGATTCCGAGTACACCAAGCACGGTTCGGGCAGCAGTTCGTCCGCCAAGGGTGAGGTCAGCCGCGCCCCCACCAACGGCCAGGCCGCACTCGACCGGTCCATCGACCTGGACCCGAACAACCCGAACGTCACCCGGCGCCTCGGCGTGGATCACGTGAACAACGAGATCGTCGTCCTGGACCGGCACCGGGCGATCACGGACAAGGACGGCAACATCGTCAAGGAGATCTACCACGGCCACGTACAGTCCTCGTACCCGTCGAGCAGCATCGACGAGGGCGATCTGACCAAGCTGAAGAGGGCGGGCATGATCAACAACACCAAGAAGCAGCGGGTGCTTCCGCCCAAGTGTGACGGGTGAAGGCGCAGGGATGAGGAGGGAAGTGGACATGGCATCCGGATGGGATTGGACGGGTGGCGAAGGCCTGCTCGGTCTCGACGATCCCGCGGAATGGGACGCCGCGTTCACACGTGGAGAGGACCACCTCGGGACGGCGGTGATCGGACTGGCGCTCAACTGCCCGTTGGCAGAGGTTTCCCCCCGGATCGTGCAGGCGATGCGGATGCCGGATCCGAGCCAGCGGGGGTTCGCGTTCACCGCGGCGGGCGATGCGGCCCGGATCAACGGCGCACTCACGCCGGAGTTGTACGAAGCGCTGCGCGCGGAGGGGCCGCATGGCTTCGCCACCCACGCCATCAAGGACACGCTGGCCTTCGTACCGTTCCGGGATCTGCCGCCGTGGTTCAAACGCCGGTGGGTGTATGTGACCGTGCGCAACAAGCTGGAGTACTGGTGGCATCGCATCCAGGACGTGACCGGCGATGCCTGGCAGGCCCTGCGGCGACGCCGCGGCTGAGAATTTCGCCGCCTCGTTCCGTGAGTTCGTCACGTGTGGTCGCCCGCAAGACTTTCCAATCGCCCTGCTCCTCAAGTCCGGTACATGGCCAAGGTATCGATCATGCGGTGCAGCCGTGATTTCTTGGCTCGGGACGCATACGAATACAGGAACGGCCATTGCGGACCGTCGAAGGTGCTGGGCACCCACCCCATCTGCTGAGCCAGTCCGTTGCCGATACCGAAGACGCCGGCCGCCATACCGATTGCGTTGAGCGGTTCCCCGGGTGACAGGACGAAACTTATGGTGGTGGCGGCAAGGTCGACGGCGCCGACGACCGCGGGCAGGGCGGTCCGGGCGCGAAACCGGCCGAAAGGGCCTTGCAGACGCGCGCGGCTCAATTGCCGGCGGAGTTCACGGATGATGACGCCGTCGATCTCGCGGCGGGGATGGTACTGGTACTGGTTGCAGACAGCGTCGATCCAGACAAGTAGTTCCTGACGCCCTTCGCCCCGTATGAAGGCATCAAGGCTGCGCCGGCCGGCATGGATGTCGAGGTGGCGCAGGACATCGATCAACTGCCTGGCCAGGTGTTCGATGCGGGCTTGGGACGATGCCGTGGCGGCTGAAGGCGCGAGGCTGGTGGCCGGCACGCCCGTGGTCGGTGGGGCGTTGGTGATCAGGCGGATGAACCTCAGGTCGGACGGGCTGAGGAAAAGCGGTGCTCTGGCGCCTGACAGTGCGAACGCGTCGGCGTGGTTGAACGCATCACGGAGAATCCACTTCGCCACAGCGGCGGGGCCTTCGCTGGTGTAACGCGTGGCGGTCTCAAGCGTGCCCACAGGCACTTTTCGTGCAGCGTTCCGGCTACGGAAGGCCCTGTTCCAATAGGTGATCTGGAGAGGATTGCTCTCCAGATACTCCATCGCGTGCCGTTCCCCGTCTTCGGGTGGCGCGGACACCACCCGGCGCTGCGAACCTTCAAGTCCCTGGTCATTGCGCAGAATCGACCTCAGGGCGTCGTCGATCTCGCGGTCCCAGCGCGCGGCGGACCAGGGGTGTTCGTCACGGAACCTGCGGTCGGTCAGCCACCGATCGCGTGCGAGAATGCGAATGAATCCCTGGTCCACGTAGCGGATGAAATCCTTCGGTGGAATACGGCTGACATGCCTGATCAGCGCGCTGGACGGTGCCCATAAGTTGAGCGGCTGGCTGATCGCGACGAGGGTGTGCAGGTCCTGATATCCGTGGTCCCCGTATTCGCTGATATGGCAGAACGTCGAAAAGGTGTGCTCGACAGCGCGGGTCATGTCCCCGAGACCTTACGTGGAAATGTGTCCGGACTGTCCGGATCGTAGGGGCCGTCGGTAAGACCGATGACGTACAGGTCCGTGTCGCCGTCGTTGCGGATCGCATGGGAGGACAGCGGGGGCACTTTGATGATCACGGCGGCAGTACCTTCGAATTTGCGGTACTGGACCATGGTGTCGGCCCCCGAATCCCAGTGAAGCGACCACCTGCCCGCGGGCATGACGATCAGGATCTCGTGGCGAACCTCGTGGTAGTGATCACCGCGGGTGTGGCCGGGCCTGATGCTACTCGGGTGCGCATCACGGACACAGAACGCCTCGGCGAACCACTGCGGAGGGACCGGGAAGCTGCTGCCTCGTACGTCACCGGAATCGTCGATCTCCGCAAATTCGAGCACGGCATCGTCCATGACGCTTCCCTGCCCATATTCTTCCGGCTTGTCACCCGGTCAGGCGAGGACGTTCTCCTGACGCGAGTACAGCGCGACCTGATGGTCACCGCCGGCGAACACCTCCCCGTCGCCCCCTGTCCGGCCACACCCGCGCCCTCCTTCCCGCCGCCGTGTCCTCCACCCACCCGAAGGCCACCACCGCCACCGCGATGAGGGGCCAGACCGCCAGGAACATCCAGAAGCCGTACGTGGAGTCCAGCAGGCCCGCTGCCCGGTCCGAGGTCATGAAGGGCAGGTTGTAGGCCTGGTCGATGATGGGGACCGTTGCCATGATCAACAGGTTGTGCCAGAGGTAGATGGTGACGGCGCGGTTGTTGGAGAGGGTGATGAGTCGGTCCCAGCGGCGGAAGGGAGCCGGCAGGTCGCGCCAGGACGGGGCGTACTGCAACAACATCACCACTGCCCCGAACGACCAGCACGCCTGGGCGAGCGGGATGTCGTTGAGGTCCCAGCCGTCGGGGCCCCGGTGGCCCGACGCCCACCACAGGCCCGCCGCCATGACCAGGCAGGAGAGGGAGACGGCCGCGTAGCGGGGCACGCGGGTCAGGACGCCCTCCTGGTGGGCGAAGCCGAGGATCCAGCAGCCGCCGTACACGGCGAAGTCCGTGACGGCGTTGCCCGTTTCGCCGGGGATCCTCAGCAGCCCGGTGGCCAGGACGGCCGTCAGCGCCAGGGGGGCCAGGGTCGTCGGCAGGGGCCACCTGCGGAACGCCCGCAGCAGCAACGGCGACAGCAGGACGAACCACAGGTACGCGCGGAGGTACCAGAGCGGGCCCGCCGCCTGTTCCGCCCAGGTGTCGTCCAGCAGGCCCGATGCCGAGCCGAGGTGTTCGGGGTACGGCGGGGCGCCGAGCGGGAGGACGTAGTCGAGGAGCTGGGCGCGGCCGGTCCAACCGGCGCCCAGGTCAGGGTCGTCGAGGGGGTTCCAGCCTGCCGTGAACATCATCGTCAGCAGGACCGCGCCGAAGAGCCAGAGGGGTGGGAGGAGGCGGCGGAGCCGGGAGCGGATCACGCTGCCCGCCGGGCGGTCGAGGCTGCGGGCCATCAGGGAGCCGGCCAGCGCGAACATCACGCCCATGGAGGGGAAGAGGACGGTCAGCCAGGGCCAGCCGAAGAGGTGGTAGACCACCACGCGGAGCAGGGCCAGGGAGCGGAGGAGGTCGAGGTAGCGGTCCCGGCCGCCGCCGGTGCCGGACCTGTCGGGGGCGACCGGGGTCGCTGCTGCCTGTGTCATGCCGCCGGCCTCTCCCCCGCGGTGCCCGGTGCGGCCCCCACCACTCCCGTCCGCCGCAGCTTCTGCCAGCGCAGCCGGCCTCCGGTCAGCGCCGTGATCCAGGACTGGAGGAGTACGACGTACATGAGCTGCCGGTAGAGGATCTGCTGGAGCGGGAGCGAGACGAGGTGGGTCATGCGTTCGCGGTCCAGGTGGAAGGCGTAGGCCGCGCAGACCGCCTGGACCGCCAGGATCCCCAGCCAGGCGCCGATCGTCTTCTGCGTCGGGCCGAAGACGATGCCGTAGAGGAGGAACGCGTCGATCAGGGGGGCGAGGAGCGGTGCCACGACCATGAACAGCGACACCAGGGGGAGTCCCACCCGGCCGAAGCGGCCGGACGGGCCGCGGTCCAGCAGGGCGCCCCGGTGTTTCCAGATCGCCTGCATCGTGCCGTACGACCAGCGGTAGCGCTGCGACCAGAGCTGGGAGACCGACTCCGGGGCCTCCGTCCAGGCCCGCGCCCGTTCCGCGTAGACCACCCGCCAGCCGGCGCGGTGGATCGCCATCGTGATGTCGGTGTCCTCGGCGAGGGTGTCGTCGCTCATGCCGCCGACCTGTTCGAGGGCGGTACGGCGGAACGCGCCGACCGCGCCGGGGATGGTCGGCATGCAGCGCAGCACGTCGTACATCCGCCGGTCCAGGTTGAAGCCCATCACGTACTCGATGTGCTGCCAGGCGCCGATCAGCGAATCCCGGTTGCCGACCTTGGCGTTGCCGGCGACCGCGCCGACGGCCGGATCGGCGAAGGGCTGGACCAGCTCCCGTACCGTGGCCGGTTCGAAGACCGTGTCGCCGTCCATCATCACGACGATGTCGTGACGGGCGTTGCGCAGGCCCCGGTTGAGGGCGGCGGGCTTGCCCGCGTTCTCCTGGCGGACCACCCGGACGCGCGGCAGCCCCAGATTCTCCACGATCCGTGCCGTGCCGTCCGTCGAGCCGTCGTCGACGACGACGATCTCGACGGCGTGCTCGCTCGCGGTCAGTGAACGGACCGTGTTCGCTATGCACTTGGCCTCGTTGTAGGCGGGGACGAGCACCGAGACCGGTTCGGTCACCGGGCGGCGGCCCCAGCGGAAGCCCTTGCGGCGGACCCTGCGGGTGTGCGCGAAGGAGAGCAGCAGCATCAGGGCGAACCGGGCGAGCACCGAGGCGCCGATCACCGCCAGGCCGACCACCAGCACGTCCGTGATGCCGTCGGCCGCCTGGACCAGGAAGATCCAGGCCCTGCCCTGCCAGAGGTCGGGGCCGGTGACCGGGGTGTGGGCGCTCGGCGCGTTCAGGGCCTCGGTGAGGTTGTCGAAGCGGTAGCCACGCGCCGCCAGTTCGGGCAGCAGGCGGTCCAGGGCCTCGACCGTCTGGTGGCGGTCACCGCCCGAGTCGTGCATCAGGACGATCGCGCCCTTGCCGCCGTCCGGGGTGGCGTTGCGGATGATCCGGTCGACGCCCGGCTTGCGCCAGTCCTCGCTGTCCCGGTCGTTGACGACGGTGATGTAGCCGCGGCTGCCGATGTACCGGGTCACCGGCCAGGAGAGGTCGTCCATCGCGTCGGCGGAGGAGGAGTACGGCGGCCGGAAGAGGGAGGTACGGATGCCGGCCGCGCCGGTGATCGCCAGCTGGGTCTGGGACAGCTCCCAGTCGATGCGCTTCTGCGACTGGTACGACAGGTCGGGGTGGCTGAAGGTGTGCACGCCCACCTCGTGGCCCTCGGCCACCATGCGCCGGACCAGCTGCGGATGGCGCGAGGTCATGGTGCCGGTGACGAAGAAGACGGCGTGCGCGTGGTGCTTCTTCAGGACGTCCAGGACCTTCGGGGTCCAGGTCGGGTCGGGGCCGTCGTCGAAGGTGAGGACCACGCGGTGGTCGGGGATGCGGAGGGACGTCGTACGGCCGCCCCGGGTGTCGATGACCGGGCCGCCGTCCAGGATCTTCTCCGGGACCTTGCCTGCGGCGGCCTCGGGGCGGATGCGGTGGTCGGCGAGGATCTCGCTGTGCACGTAGCCGCGCAGCATCAGCATCGCCATCAGGGCGGCGAGGAGGAGGACGGGCAGCGTCAGACGCATGGGGAGGCGGCGGCGCCGGGAGGCGTCCGCGGCGGCCGGGCGGCGTCGGGAAGTGTCCGTGGCGGCCGGGCGGCTCCGGTTCGCGCCGGTGGCGGCCGGGCGGCGTCGGGTGCGGGGTGCCATCAGAGGACGCGGGCGGGTTCGTTGGCACCGCCGGTGCCGGTGCGCGGGGCCGGGCCCTCCGCGACCGGGCCGCCGGTCGGGGCGGCCGACTCGCTGGGCGAGGCCGGAGGCGGCGACGCGGCGGGCGAGGACGGCGCGTCCGAGGAGGGTGCCACCGCGGACGGCGAGGCGGACGCGGACGGCGAGCCCGGCTTCGGCGAGGTGACCGTCACCCCGGAGGACGAGGTCGCCCGTGCGGACGCCGACGCGCTCGGCCGCGCGGTCCCCTTTCCGGTGCCGGACGTCCGGGAGGAGGCGCCGGCCGACGGGGTCGTACCGCCGCTCACGGTCGAGCCCGCCACCGAGGCGCCGTCGTCCGAGGAGCGCGGCGACCGGGCGGGCCGCGGCGAGTCGTCGACCTTGCCGGCGGGCCTGTCGGCGTTCTGCCCGGGTACCGGCAGCCAGGGCGCGTCGGAACTCCCGGACAGCAGGGTGACGACGATGACGACCGCGTAGACCGCACAGGCGAGGCCGACGGCCATCCCGAACCTGCGGAACCGGCGGCTGCGGCGCCCCGACTCGTCCACGAAGACGGGGACGGGGACATCGTCGGCAGCGCCGGGGCCTCCGGGCGCGCCCAAGCCTCCCGAGGCGCCCGAGCTTCCGGGCGCGCCCGAGGCTCCGGATGCGCCCAAGGCTCCGGATGTGCCAGAGGCCCCCGAGGCGCCCGAGCTTCCGAAATCGGCGGAGGCCCCCGCGGCGGCGGACCGTATCGGCCCTGCCGACCGTGCCGTCCCCGCCCACCCCGCCGACCCCACCCGCCCTGTCGGCCGTATTCGTACGGCACCGACGTCGTTCTGGACGGTCACCTCGTCGGGGTCGTGGACGAGGCCCGGAGCCGGGTCGCGCAGAAACACCGGGATCGGTGGCTCGACCACGCTCCACGGGTCCCGTAACGCCCCGGCCCGCAACACCTCGGTCGCCCCGGCGGCTTCGGCGGCCCCGGCGGCCCCAGCCGCCCCGCCGACCCCCGACGCCCTACTGACCCCGGCCGCCCCGCCGACCCCAGCGACTCCCGCCGACCCGCCGGCCCCTGCGGCCCCTACGGCCCCGCCGCCGTCGGCGTCCGCGGCGCCCGCCTCCACCCCGTCCTGCCCGTTGCCCCTGTCGTCCCCAGCGACCCCGCCGTCCTCATCGACCCGGTCCTCCCCCGCCACCGGCACATCCCGGGCATCCAGGACCACCTGCGGCAGCTCGGGTTGGGTTTCTTCTCGCCAATTTTTCACGCGCGTACATCCCCCCACGGGACTGTTCCGGGCGCACTGACGAACCCGAGCACACGTCGACGGAACGGGCCCCCACCCGCTCCGAGCGCCCCCTTGCGGCTCTCCGTACTCGGGTCCATGAAGCTAGCGCACGGGGGAGATCGGTGTTCCCGATGTGTCATTTGTGGTTGTCCATCACCTCCTGATCACTGGCCGGAATCCACCCATCGGCAGGCCACTGAAGCCACCGTTCCGCACGCCCGATCTCCACGGCCGCCCGCCGCAACGCATCGACTCCCGGATGGACCAGCCCCTTTCGCCACACGAGCGACACGGGCGACAACGGGACCGGATCGACCAACGGCCGCGACACGCTTCCAGGTATGGCCGGAAAACCCGCTACCGCGAGAACGGGATACCGATCCTTGGCCATGACTCGCTGGAACTCCTCCTCCCCGACGGCCAGCGGCAGCGGCGGCGCGACCGCGATGCCCCGTCCCTCGAAGAGACGAAAGGCCAGGTCAGTCCATTCCAGGGTGCGTTCGTTCCCGGCGCCGGCGTAGACCGTCTCGCCCGCGAGCGCGGCCAGCGGGACCGCGTCCAGGTCCGCGAGCCGGTGTTCGGAGGGGAGAATTACGGCCATGGGTTCGAGTCGTACGGGCTGGTGTTCGAGCCCGGAGCGCAGCGCCGGATCCAGTCCCGCGAACCGCCCGAAGGACACGTCGAGCCGCCCCGCGAGGAGTTCGGCCGCCGCTCCGGTGAGCCCGCTCTCGTAGCGGGCCATCAGCTCGCAGTCGGGGGCGAGTTCGCGGGCCCGGTACAGGACGCGGCGGGCGGTCTCCAGACCCGGGGAGTTGAGGTCCACCAGCAGCGGGCGGGCCTGCCCGAACGCGGCGAGCAGGGCGTCCTGGGCGGCCAGCACCCGGCGGGCGTACGGCAGCAGCCGGGTGCCGTCGGCGGTGAGGCTGACCTGCCGGGTACTGCGGAGGAACAGCTCGGCGCCCAACTCCCGCTCCAGCCGCCGCACATCACGGCTGAGCGCCTGCTGGGCGACGTACAGCCGGGCGGCGGCGCGGGTGAAGTGCAGTTCCTCGGCGACGGTCACGAAGACACGCAGCAGGCGGGGTTCGATGTGGGCGGGCGAGGCGGGCGCTGACATCACGCGAATTTACAACACAGGTGCGTGAATCGGTGCCGAGCAGGTGTTGGACCCCTTGATCCGTTCCGCGCGACGGTGGTGTCCATGCCACAACCGACCAATCCGACCGCTCCCACCACTCCCACCGATCCCACCGCGCCCACCGCGCCCACCGCGCCCACCGCGCCCACCGCTTCGACCGATCCCACCACTCCCATCGCTTCGACCGCTTCGACCGCCCCGCCCGAACGGACCTCTCCGCAGCTCCTCCACACCGTCACGGCGGACTCCCTCGTCGCCGTCGACTTCAGCCCCCGCTTCGACGGTCGCTCCCGCCCCCGTTCCGGCCCCCGCTTCGACGGCCGCCCCCGTTCAAGTCCCCGCCCCCGCCGCCCGCCCGGCCCCTATCGCCGCCTCTTCGCGCTCCCGGGCACCCGGGCCTTCACCGCCGGGAACCTGCTGGCCCGGCTCCCCATGGGCATGTTCAGCGTGAGCGCGGTCGTGATGATCGCCGGGTCGCGCGGCTCGTACGCCCTGGCCGGTGCCGTCACCGCGACCGGCCTCGCCGCCACCGGTCTCGCCGGGCCCTGGATCGCCCGGCTCGTGGACCGGTACGGGCAGGCCCGGGTCGCCGTGCCCGCGACCGTCACCGCCGTGCTCGGCAGCCTCGCCCTGCTGCTCTGCGTCCGCTACGGCGCCCCGGACTGGACCCTGTTCGCGGCCTACGCGGCCACCGCCACCACCCCCAACCTCGGCGGCATGTCCCGTGCCCGCTGGGCCCACCTGCTGCGCGCGGACCCGGGTGCCCTGCACACCGCGAACTCCTTCGAACAGGCCGCAGACGAGCTGTGTTTCATGCTCGGCCCGGTCCTCGCCTCCTTCCTGACCGGCGCGTTCTTCCCGGAGGCCGGCACGCTGGCCGGAGCGGTGCTGCTGCTCACCGGCGCGCTGCTGTTCGCCGCCCAGCGGGCCACCGAGCCGCCGCCCCGGACCGGGCCGGCCACCGCACGCACCCCGCTGCGCATCGGCCCGCTCCTGGTCTGCTTCGTCGCGACCGGCGCGGTGTTCGGTTCGATGGAGGTGGTCACCATCGCCTTCGCCGACGCCCAGGGCCACCGCTCGGCGGCCGGTGCCGTGCTCGCCCTCCAGGCGGCCGGTTCGTGCGCGGCGGGCCTGGTCTACGGGGCGCTGAGGCCGAGTGGACCGGCCGAACGCAGGCTCCCTGTCTGCCTGTCGGCGATGGCGGCCCTGATGTGCCTGCCGCTGCTCGCCGCGCGCGCGTTCGACAGCTTCTGGGCTCTCGCCCCCGCGCTGCTCGTGGCCGGCATGGCGACCGCCCCGACCATGGTGACCGCGATGACGCTGGTCCAGGACCGGGCCCCCGAGGGCCGGCTCAACGAGGGGATGAGCCTGGTCGTCACCGCCCTGCTGACCGGCATCGCCTGCGGCTCCGCGCTCGGCGGCTGGGCGGCGGACCACGTCTCGCCGACGGCCGCCTTCGCCACCCCGGCCGCGGCGGCCGGCACGGCCCTCGCGGTGCAGGCCGTCAGTCGAATCGCTTCGCTCAATTCCCGCCGCACCCATTGACGGTCTCACAGCCCGCACCTACCGTCCTGCGTCGAAGCGCTTCGACGTTCCGCCTCGAACCGATTCGACGCGGGACGAGCACCATCCAGCCGACTCCCCTGGAGGCATTGGATGTTGACGGCACGAAGGCGGACCGCGACCGCGGCGGTGATCCTCGCCGGATCGCTGCTCCTCGCCTCCTGCGGCGGCTCGGGCGGCAGCACGTCCGACGCGAAGACGCTGCGGCTGTGGCACTACGAGGCCCCGAACAGCGCGATGGGCATCGCCTGGAACGAGGCCATCAAGGAGTTCGAGGCGACCCATCCGGGCGTGAAGGTGAAGTACGAGGAGAAGAGCTTCGAGCAGATCCAGAAGACCGCGCAGATGGTCCTGAACTCCTCCGACGCCCCCGACATCATGGAGTACAACAAGGGCAACGCGACGGCGGGGCTCCTCTCCAAGCAGGGGCTCCTCACCGATCTGACCGCCGAGGCGGCCAAGCGCGGCTGGGACAGGAAGCTCAGCGCGGGCGTGCGCACCACCAGCCAGTACGACGCCGACGGCGTGATGGGCTCCGGCAAGTGGTACGGAGTGCCCAACTACGCCGAGTACACCATGGTTTATTACAACAAGGACCTGTTCGCGAAGTACGGGATCGCCGAGCCGAAGACGTTCGACGACCTGACCGCGGCGATGGACACGTTCGTCGCGAAGGGGGTCACCCCGCTCGCGAACGCCGGTTCCGAGTACGTGGCCCAGCAGTACCTCTACCAGCTGGCGCTCTCGAAGGCCGACCGCTCGTGGGTCGACGCCTACGAGCTGTACCAGGGCAAGGTCGACTTCCACGACCAGGCCTGGACCTACGCGGCGGACACCTTCGCCGACTGGGTGAAGAAGGGCTACCTCGCGAAGACGTCCTCCGGCACGACCGCCGAGCAGGCCGGGGTCTCCTTCATCCAGGGCAGGTCACCGATCCTGTTCTCCGGCAGCTGGTGGTACGGCCGCTTCCAGTCGGAGGCCAAGTTCGGCTGGGGCAGCTTCCTGTGGCCCGGCTCGAACCTCACCCTCGGCTCCGGCGGCAACCTGTGGGTCGTACCGAAGAACTCCGGGAACAAGGACCTCGCCTACGACTTCATCGACATCACCATGTCGAAGAAGATCCAGAACCTGCTCGGCAACAAGGGCGGAGTCCCGGTCGCGGCGGACGCGAGCGCCATCACCGACCCCAAGTCCAAGGAACTCATCGCCGATTTCAACACCGTCAGCAAGCGGGACGGCCTCGCCTTCTACCCCGACTGGCCGGTCGCCGGCTTCTACGACACCCTCGTCTCCGAGACCCAGAAGCTGATCACCGGCAGCGAGAAGCCGGACGCCTACCTGAGCAACCTCCAGACGGCGTACGACAAGGGCACCAAGTGAGGGTGCGCCGGGACTCGTACGCCCTGTTCCTCCTTCCCGGCGCCCTCGCCTTCCTCGCGGTCGTGGTCGTGCCGTTCCTGATGAACACGGGCGTGAGCTTCACCGACTGGCAGGGTGTGGGCAGCCCGCACTGGTCCGGGCTCGCCAACTACCGTGAGCTGCTGGACGACACGGAGTTCTGGGCGTCGTTCCGGCACAGCCTCTTCATGGTCGTGGCGATGGCCGCGCTCCCGACCGCGCTCGGACTCCTCCTCGCCGCCGCCCTGTTCGACTACGTCGGCAAGCACTTCGGCACCCGGATCGCGGCCGTCCTGCGTGCCTGCTTCTACCTCCCCCAGGTGCTGCCGGTCGCGGTCGCCGGCATCGTCTGGAGCTGGATCCTGGCCCCGGACGACGGCTCCCTCAACGCCCTCCTCAAGGCGGTCGGTCTGGGCTCCTGGCAGCAGGACTGGCTCGGCGACCCCGACCTCGCCCTGTACACGGTCATGGGCGTCCTCGTCTGGGTCCAACTCGGCTTCCCGCTGGTCGTCTTCATGGCCGGGCTCGGCCGCGTCGACCCCCAGCTGTACGAGGCGGCCGAGCTGGACGGCGCCGGCTGGTGGCGCCGCTTCCGGCACATCACGCTGCCGCAGCTCCGCCCCGAGGTGTACGTCGTCCTGACCTGGTGCACGATCGCCGCGCTCAAGGTCTTCGGCGCGGTGTACGTGCTGACCAAGGGCGGCCCGGGCGGCGCCACCGACGTGCCCTCCTACTTCTCCTTCACCACGTTCTTCGAGAAGACCCAGGTCGGCTACGGCTCGGCGATCTCCACCGTCCTCACGGTGATCATCCTGGCCCTGGCCGTGCTGGGCCTGAAGCTGCAGAGCCGGGTGGAGGAGTCATGACCGCCCTGCGCCGCTACCCGGTCCTCCTCGCCCTCTGCCTCGCCGCCCTCTTCATGGTCGTCCCGTTCCTGATCGTGGCGGTCAACGCGGTGAAGTCCCCGGCGGAGTACTCGCAGAACGGCCCGCTGAGCCTCCCCCACGGCCTCTACCTCGACGGCCTCAAGGACTTCTGGCAGCGCGTCGACTACAGCCGGAAGCTGGTCAACTCGGTCCTCATCAGCGGCTCGGTGGCCCTGCTCGGCACCGCCCTGTCCGTCCTCAACGCCTACGCGATCGGCGTCGGCCGGATCCGGGGCCGTACCTGGGTGCTGGCCTTCTTCGTGCTCGCCAACATGCTGCCGCAGGAGGCCCTGGTCTACCCGCTGTACTACCTCAGCAAGCAGGCCGGCCTCTACGACACCCGGCTCAGCGTGATCATCGTGTTCACGGTGATCCAGTCGGCGTTCGGCACGTATCTGCTCTCCGCCGTCCTGGGGCAGTTCCCGCGCGAGATCGTCGAGGCGGCCCGGATCGACGGCGCGAACAAGTGGCAGATCCTGGTCCGGATCGTCGTACCCGTCAGCCGCCCCACCCTCGGCGTGCTCCTGGTCTTCTTCTTCATCTGGACCTGGAACGAGTTCCTGCTCCCGCTGGTCATGCTCGTCTCCAACGACAACCAGACGGTGTCCGTCGCCCTCGGCGTCCTCCAGGGCCAGCGCCTGATGGACGCCACCATGACCAATGCAGCCGCGCTGCTCGGCGTGCTCCCGGCCATCGTCTTCTTCCTCGTCTTCCAGCGGACGCTCACCCGGGGGATCGCCGTGGGAGCCGTCAAATAGGAGGTTCGTGCGTGAAGTTCACCGACGGCTACTGGCTGCTGCGCGAGGGCGTCACCGCGGCCCACCCGGTCGAGGTCCTCGACGTCACGGCCACGGAAGGCGCCCTGGAGATCCACGCGCCGACCCAGCCCATCCGCCACCGCGGCGACCTGCTGAAGGGACCGGTCCTGACGATCAGCGCGCACACCCCGATGCCCGACGTCATCGGCGTCACCTTCACCCACTTCGAGGGCGAGCGGCCACGCGGCCCGCAGTTCGAGCTGCGGCGGGCCGACTTCGCCTCCCAGGTGTCGTACGACGACGAGTACGCGACCCTGACCTCCGGCTCGCTGACCCTGCGGCTGAGCCGGACCGCGCCCTGGCGGCTGGACTTCCGCTCCGCCGGCCGCACCCTCACCTCCAGCGGCCCCAAGGGCATGGGCATCATGCGAGACGCGGCGACGGGCGCCCACTATCTGCGCGAGCAACTCGGCCTCGGCGTCGGCACGTCCGTCTACGGGCTCGGCGAACGCTTCGGCCCGCTGGTCAAGAACGGCCAGGTCGTCGACATCTGGAACGCCGACGGCGGCACGGCCACCGAACAGGCCTACAAGAACGTCCCCTTCTACCTCACCGACGCGGGCTACGGCGTCTTCGTCGACCACCCGGGGAAGGTGTCGTTCGAGGTCGGCTCCGAGGCGGTGTCGCGGGTCCAGTTCAGCGTGGAGTCGCAGCAGTTGACGTACTACGTCATCCACGGCCCGACCCCGAAGGACATCCTGCGCAAGTACACGGCCCTGACCGGCCGCCCGGCGCTGCCGCCCGCCTGGTCCTTCGGCCTGTGGCTGTCGACCTCCTTCACCACCTCCTACGACGAGAAGACGGTGACGTCCTTCATCGACGGCATGCGGGAGCGCGAACTCCCGCTCTCCGTCTTCCACTTCGACTGCTTCTGGATGCGGGAGTTCAACTGGTGCGACTTCCGGTGGGACCCGCGGGTGTTCCCGGACCCGGAGGGGATGCTGGGGCGGCTGCACGAGCGCGGGCTGCGGGTGTGCGTGTGGATCAACCCATACATCGCGCAGCGGTCGCCGCTGTTCGCCGAGGGGAAGGAGCTGGGACACCTACTGCGGCGACCGGACGGGAGCGTGTGGCAGTGGGATCTGTGGCAGCCGGGGATGGCGCTGGTGGACTTCACGTCCCCGGCGGCGCGCGACTGGTACGCGGCCAAGCTGGAGGCGCTGCTCGCCCAGGGGGTCGACTGCTTCAAGACCGACTTCGGGGAACGGGTCCCGGTGGACGTGGCCTGGTCCGACGGCTCGGACCCGGAGCGGATGCACAACTACTACACGTACCTGTACAACCGGACCGTCTTCGAGGTGCTGCGCAAGCACCGGGGGGAGGCGGAGGCGGTGGTCTTCGCGCGGTCGGCGACGGCCGGGAGCCAGAAGTTCCCGGTGCACTGGGGCGGGGACTGCGAGGCGACCTACGAGTCGATGGCCGAGTCACTGCGCGGCGGGCTCTCGCTCGGCCTGTCCGGGTTCGGCTACTGGAGCCACGACATCGGCGGCTTCGAGGGCACCCCGTCACCGGCGCTGTTCAAGCGGTGGCTGGCCTTCGGGCTGCTCTCCTCGCACAGCAGGCTGCACGGGTCGTCGTCGTACCGGGTGCCGTGGCTGTTCGACGAGGAGGCCGTGGACGTGCTGCGGCACTTCACGCGGCTGAAGCTGAGCCTGATGCCGTACCTGTACGAGGCCGCGCGCACCGCCTCGGCGGAGGGGGTGCCGGTGATGCGGGCGATGGTGCTGGAGTTCCCGGACGATCCGGGGTGCGCGCATGTGGAGCGGCAGTACATGCTGGGGGCGGATGTGCTGGTGGCACCGGTGTTCGACGACGGGGGGTATGTGACCTATTACTGTCCGCGAGGCACCTGGACGCACTTCCTGACCGGCCGCACGGTCACCGGCCCCGGCTGGGTCCGCGAGCAGCACGACTTCCTCAGCGTCCCCCTCCTGGTCCGTCCCGGCGCGGTGATCCCGGTCGGCGCGGTGGCCGACCGCCCCGACTACGACCACGCCGACGGGGTGACCCTGCGGGCGTTCGGCCTCGACCGGGGCGCCCAGGTCACGGTGCCGGTCGGGGACGTCACCTTCACCGTCGTACGCGAGGGGGACACCCTGCGGGCCTCGTGCAGCGACCCGGCGGCGCCCTGGGCGCTGGCGGCCGGGGAGCGAACGGCGCGGGCCGCGGCAGGCACCGGGTTCCTCTCGCTGGAGCTGGGCTGATGGTGAAGATCACCGACGTGGCCCGGCACGCCGGGGTCTCCCCCAGCACCGTGTCCTACGCGCTCAGCGGCAAACGCCCGATCTCCGACGAGACCCGGCGCCGTATCGAGGCGTCCATCCGCGAACTGGGCTACCGCCCGCACGCCGGCGCCCGCGCGCTCGCCAGCAGCCGCGCCAACGTCCTCGCCCTGGTGATCCCGCTGCGCACCGGCATCCACGTCCCGGTGGTGATGCAGTTCGCGGTGTCCGTGGTGACTACGGCCCGCCGCTACGACCACGACGTGCTCCTCCTGACCCAGGAGGAGGGCGAGGAGGGCCTGCACCGGGTCGCCGACACGGCACTCGTCGACGCGCTGATCGTGATGGACGTCCAGCTCCACGACCCTCGGCTGCCGCTGCTGCGCGCCCTGGAACGCCCATCGGTGCTGATCGGCTTCCCTGCCGCCGCCGAGGGCCTGACCTGCGTCGACCTTGACTTCCGGGCCGCCGGCGAGCTGTGCGTGGAGCGGCTGGCGGGGCTCGGGCACCGGGTGGTCGCGCTGGTCGGCTCGCCGCCGGAGGTGTACGTCCGGGAGACCGCGTTCGCCCAGCGGGTCGTCCAGGGCTTCACGGCCGCCGCGGACCGCAACGGCATGGCGTCCTTGGTCCACCCGTGCGAGGCGACCCCGTCGGGGGCGAGGCAGGTCGCCGAGCAACTCCTGCGCGAGCAACCGGCGTTGACGGGAGTCGTCGTCCACAACGAGGCGGTCCTGGAGCCGTTGATCGACGCCTTCGAGCACCTCGGCCTCCGCGTCCCCACCGACCTGTCGGTCACCGCGATCTGCCCGGACGACCTGGCGGCGGAGCTGCGTGTACCGGTGACCTCCGTGGCTCTGCCCGCCGCGGAACTCGGCGAACGGGCGGCGGAGTTGCTGATGCGCAAGCTCGACGGCGACCCGGACGTGCCCGAGGCGACACTGCTGGCGCCCCGACTGACGGAACGGGCGAGCACGGCACCGCGCCAGGCTCCCTGACCGCACGCCTCCGAGGGATCGGTCAGCGTTCGGCGTGCGGATCGGCCAGGTCGGCGACGTGTTCCCGGCCGTAGCCGAACCGGTCGCCGAGTGCCGTCCAGCGGGCGTACTGCTCGTCGGTGACCCGTACGTCGTAGGCCCTGACGTATCGGAGCAGCAGACGGAAGCCGAGGTCGGGATCGACCTGCTCGACGACCTGCTCAAGCGCGGGAACCACCGTGCGGGAGCGTTCGAACCACGGGCTGGTGCAGGCGCCGTACCAGGGGAAGTCGTGCACGGCGCGGGTCAGGGCGGGGGCGATCTCGCCCAGTTCCCGCAGGACCACGTCCAGCGTCTCCGGGCCGACCGGCGGGGGTGCGCCGACGGTGAACCCGGGGTCTATCTCCCGAAGGAGTCCGGCGCACACCTCCGCGATCCGGTGGAGCCACTGCCGCGCTCCCACACCCTCGTCCTGCGGGATGTAGCCACGGACCGACGCCACCAGCCAGAGCGCGGTGAGGGCGTCGTCGGACATCGGTGACCGGGACAGCCGCAGTGCGTCCTGCAGCAGCGCGTACGCCGAGGTACCCGGCACAAGGCCGACGTAGTCGGAGGCCACACCGCGAATGCCCTCGTCGACCGTGTAGGAGTACTGCCACTCGCCGTCGAATCGGCCGGCGAGGTACGAGAACCCGAAGTCGTACTCGAAACGCCGCGGCAGCGAGACGTCGTCGTAGCGGGGCCAGCGCACATCGAGCCCGACGTGCACGAGGAACCCCGGGTAGCCGAACGCCTCGCCGATCGTCAGGTACCGGTCGTACCGCTCCAGGGAGACGGCGACCGGGGTCTCCTTCATGACCCGCAGGAACAGCCGGAAACCGAGGTCGGCATCCACTTCGGCGGCCACGCGTTCCAGCGCGGCCCCGACGTCCGGGCCCGTCAGCAGGTGCGACACGGCTCTCACCTCGGCGCACACGGCTTTCCTCGTCGCCGGTTCGTCCACCGTGACCATGGGCGGTATGCCGTCGAGGAACGTGTCATCCGAGGGGAGGCCGGCGGCTTCCCGGGCGATCCGGTCCTCGGCCGACTCCACGATCCGGCGGAGCAGGGCGGGAACGTCCGGCCCGGGGTCCTCGCCCGCTCCGGCCCGCCACACCGTCCGGAGGGTTTCGGCCGGAAGGCCGGAGTCCAGCAGCAGCCGGGCATCGTCCCGCAGGGCACGGGCGTCGTCGGCGTCCCCGTCCGGCCCCATGGGTGTCAGACTCGTCCCAGGCTTCGCGATCAGCAGGCTGATCCCGAAGTCCCCCTCGAAGTTCCAGAAGCGTGCTTCCCGTGGTTCTTCCATGGGTTCCTCTCGGAGAGGTCTTCGTGGGCCGCCGGATCCTCCGGCTCGTGCAGCGGAGACGGCTCGCCCCGCGCCTGCACGAGCAGGCTCCCTGGTTCTTCGGACGTCGTGCGCGGACACGACGAGGGCCCGGTGGTCGGTGACCACCGGGCCCTCGCAACATGGAGATTGTGGAGATGGCGGGAATCGAACCCGCGTCCAACGGTGCAGAATCAGGGCTTCTCCGTGTGCAGTTCGCTGTGATTTTCTCGGCCCCGGCAATCACGCGAACAAGTCGCCGACGGGCCCAGTCACTGTTTGATTTCCCATCCGACCCCGTGACCGGGCCGGATGGTTTAGTCCCCTAGATTATGCCAGGGTCCGGGTCGGGAACATCCCCGGTCTGACACCCGTTAGGGCCTTCACTCACTGCTTATTAGGCAGCGAGGGCGAAGGCGCGGGAATCGCTCTTGGAATTGGCGATTATTGGTTGCGACATATGGTTAACGAGATCATTGCCGCTTCCTCGACACGCTTCCCCTGCTTCGACATCCGCTGTCGAAACCGATCATCCCCATGTTGTTTTTTCAAACCCCTCCGAGGAGGGTGCGCACCCGCTGTGAGGTGCAGTGCCATCGTACGTGAACAACGAGCGACGTGGCCACCGTATTCCGGCGGTGTTCCGCCCTACGAGCCCCGCTGCCTGCGCTTGGCCGCCGCGATCGCGCGGTCCGACTCCCGCCGGTCCTGCTGCTCCCGCAGGGTCTGCCGCTTGTCGTACTCCTTCTTGCCTCGCGCGAGCGCGATCTCGGCCTTGGCCCGGCCGTCCTTGAAGTAGATCGCGAGGGGCACGATCGTATGACCGGTCTCCTGGGACTGGGCCTCCAGCTTGTCGATCTCCTCCCGGTGCAGCAGCAGCTTGCGCTTGCGGCGCACCGAGTGGTTGGTCCAGGTGCCCTGGCTGTACTCGGGGATGTGGGCGTTGTGCAGCCACGCCTCGTTCCCGTCGATCTGCACGAAGCCGTCGGTGAGCGAGGTGCGGCCCTGACGCAGCGACTTCACCTCGGTGCCGGACAGCACGATGCCGGCCTCGTAGGTGTCGATGATCGCGTAGTCGTGCCGCGCCTTCTTGTTCTGCGCGACGATCTTGCGCTTGCCGCCCTTCTCGCCGTCCCTGGCTTTGGCGGCCGTCCCCTGCTGCTTCTGCTGGGACTCTTTCGGTACGTACATTCCCTTGGCCATAGTGCCCTCCATTTTCGCACTACGGAGGGGGTGCGGGGGAAGCGGATTAGCGGCGGGTCCCGCAGCCGCCCCTACGACGGATCGCCCAGGCCGCTCAGCACGGTCTCCGCCCGCTCCAGCGCCCCGGAGGACACCTCCAGGTCGGGGGTGATGCCCCGGCCGTCGACGGTGTGGCCGGACGGGGTGCGGTAGTGGCCGACGGTGAGCTCGGCGACCGAGCCGTCGGGGAGCCGGGTCGGCATCTGGATGGAGCCCTTGCCGAAGGTGCGGGAGCCGAGGACGACCGCACGGCCGCGGTCCTGGAGGGCGCCGGTGAGCATCTCGGCCGCGCTCATCGTGCCGCCGTCGACCAGCGCGACCAGGGGTCTCGCGGTGTCGCCGCCGGGCTCCGCGTGCAGGGAGCGCTCGGCGCCGTCGACGTCGTAGGTGGCGACCAGGCCGCCGTCGAGGAAGGCGGAGGCGGCGGTGACGGCCTCGCTGACCAGACCGCCGGAGTTGCCGCGCAGGTCGAGGACGATCCCGCCGTCGGCCGGGGCCTGCCGGACCGCGGTGCGCACCAGCTCCCCGGAGCCCCTGGTGAAGGCCGAGATTCTGATGACGGTGATGCCGGCGCTCAGCTTGCGGACGGTCACCGAGTCCGTCGACAGCAGGGCCCGGCGCAGCGTCTCGCTCCACGCGCGCGTGCCGCGTTCGAGACCGAGGGTGACGGTCGTACCGGCGCGGGCGTCGGTGGCGTCACCGCGCAGTAACGAGACGACGTCGGTGACGGGCCGCCCGTCGACGTCCTCGCCGTCGATGCTGCGCAGCCGGTCGCCCTTGCTGATGCCCGCCTCGGCCGCGGGCGAGCCGGCCTGCACCTTGGTCACGTCGATCCGCCCGTCCGCCGTCCGCCGGGCCCACAGCCCCACGCCCGTGTACTGGCCGTCGAGCGCTTCCTCGAACTCCTGGTACTCGCCCTCGGAGTAGACCGCGGCCCACCGGTCCCCGCTGCGGCTGACCGCCCGTTCGGCGGCCTCCATGGGGGACTTGCCGTCGGCCATCGCCTCGGCGGCGGCCTTCGCGACGTCCTCGTGCCCGGCGGTCGCGCGGGCGGCCCCGGCGGGCGTCTTGCGGTCCGACTGCCCGGGGTCGGGAAACGCCCCGGTGGCCGCCCCGGTCACCAACAGCCCTGCGAACACCAACGTCAGAGCCGCCCCCCGGCGAACCCGGCGGGGCTGACAGAACAGCTCTCGGCCTGACATGCCGGTGAGTCTAGGACAAGGCAAGAGGGCCGCACGGGCTGTTGCCCGTACGACCCTCTTGTCGTGCGTCACACCTTCAGGTACTTGCGCAGCGCGAAGAACGCGGCAAGCGCGGGCATCAGCAGGCTCGTTGCGAGGATGAGCGGGAGCTTGGTCAACACCGCGTCCCAGCCGATGAAGTTGATCAAGTTCAGCTTGTGGGACAGGTCCAGGCCGTGGTCGATGATGAAGTACCGGGCGATCACCAGGAATCCGCAGGCGACCGTGCCGCCGATCAGGCCGGCGACGGCGGCCTCCGCGATGAACGGGGCCTGGATGTAGAAGCCGGAGGCGCCGACCAGGCGCATGATGCCGGTCTCGCGCCGACGGCTGAACGCGGAGACGCGCACCGTGTTGACGATCAGCATCAGGGCGACCACCAGCATCAGGGCCATGACCATGCGGGCCGCCCAGTTCATGCCGTTGAGCAGGCCGAAGAGGTTGTCGAGGATGCCCTTCTGGTCCTGGACCGACTGGACGCCGTCACGCCCGTCGAAGGCGGTCGCCACGACCTGGTACTTCTCCGGGTCCTTGAGCTTGATCCGGTACGACTCCTGCATCTGGTCCGGCGTGAGGGAGTCGGCGAGCGGCGAGTCGCCGAACTGCTCCTTGTAGTGCTTGTACGCCTCGTCCTGCGACTCGTAGGTGACCTTCTCGACCACGGTCATCTTGCCGAGGTCGGCCTGGATCTGCTTCTTCTGGTCCTCGGTCACCGCGCCCTTGGCACAGTTGGGGTCGGACTCGGCGTCGCTCTTGTTGCAGAGGAAGATCGAGACGTTGACCTTGTCGTACCAGTAGCCCTTCATGGTGTTGACCTGGTCGCTCATCAGGAGCGAACCGCCGAAGAGCGCCAGGGACAGGGCGACCGAGACGACGACCGCGAAGGTCATCGTCAGATTGCGGCGGAGACCGACTCCGATCTCCGACATTACGAACGAGGCGCGCATGGCGTCGGGTTATGCCTTTCCGTCAGTGCTGGTAGCCGTAGACGCCGCGGGCCTGGTCGCGGACGAGACGGCCCTTCTCCAGCTCGATGACGCGCTTGCGCATCTGGTCGACGATGTTCTGGTCGTGGGTGGCCATGATCACGGTGGTGCCGGTCCGGTTGATGCGGTCCAGCAGCTTCATGATGCCGACCGAGGTCTGCGGGTCGAGGTTGCCCGTCGGCTCGTCCGCGATCAGCAGCTTGGGCCGGTTCACGAAGGCACGCGCGATGGCCACACGCTGCTGCTCGCCGCCGGACAGCTCGCCGGGCCTGCGGTCCTCCTTGCCGCCGAGCCCGACGAGGTCGAGCACCTGGGGCACGGACTTGCGGATCTCGCCCTTCGACTTGCCGATGACCTCCTGGGCGAAGGCCACGTTCTCGGCGACCGTCTTGTTGGGCAGCAGGCGGAAGTCCTGGAAGACCGTCCCGAGCTGGCGGCGCATCTGCGGCACCTTCCAGTTGGACAGCCGGGCGAGGTCCTTGCCGAGGACGTGCACCTGGCCGTGGCTGCACCGCTCCTCGCGGAGGATCAGCCGCAGGAAGGTGGACTTTCCGGAGCCGGAGGACCCCACGAGGAAGACGAACTCGCCCTTCTCCACTTCCAGGGAGACATCCCTGAGTGCGGGGTGGGTCTGCTTGGGGTAGACCTTGGAGACATTGTCGAATCGGATCACGGATGCACCACGGGTCGCCGGGGGTAGATGAGCGTGACCATACGCGAGTCGGGTGAGGAAGCGCAGGCGCCGGTCACGGTTGGGTGAGGCTTGTGCGGTTTTGTTCCGGGGCAGTCCTTCCGGAGCGCCCTGGAGTGCCGGGGCGAGGTCCGCGGACGGCCGCGCTCTTTCCGGGGGAACCTGGCACAGTGGGAGGGGAACGTTCTCGTTCCGCGGAGCGTTGGATGGGTATTGGCCGGTGCAAGGAGGGTGAGCGCATGACGTACGACCGGTTGGTGTGCGCGAACTGCGCGGCGCCCGTGAGCGAAGGCCGGTGCCCCGTGTGCCGTGCCAATCGCGAGCGTCTTCAGCAGGAGAATTTCCTCGGCGGTCTGAACCCGATGGCACTCATCGGGCTGCTGGCGGTACTGATCGCCGCGGTGGCGCTGCTGGCGGCGCACCAGACCGCGTAACGAAGCTCACACGCGACGCTCACCCAGGAGCGACCGAAGGGCCCTGAGCCATTGCTCGGGGCCCTTCGTCCGCTACGAGGCGCGTACGCTCCGTGAGCGTCCGGCTACCGTCAGACGGCAGCGCCGCCACGGCCGCCCACGAGGCGCGGCAGGATGCGGAAGCCGATACCGCCGGCGATCATCGTGGCGGCACCGACGAGGAGGAAGGCCGTCTGCCCGGCACCGGTCTCGGCGAGCTGCTTGCCGCCACCCTGGGCCTCGGTGTTCGAGGACCCGGTGTCGGTGAGGGCGGAGGAGCCGGCCTCCTGCGCGGAGGTACCGGAGTTGCCGTCGGTGCCGGTACCGCCGGAGGTCGAGCCGCCGGTGGAGGACCCACCGGTGGACGAGCCACCCGTGGACGACCCGCCGCTCGTCGACCCGCCGCTGTCACCGCTGCCGCCGGTGGTCGAACCACCGGTGGTCGAGCCACCCGTGGTCGAACCGCCGGTGTCCGTACCACCGGTGTCGGTACCACCGGTGTCGGTACCACCGGTGTCGGTACCACCGGTGTCGGTACCACCGGTGTCGGTGCCGCCAGTGTCGGTGCCACCGGTGTCCGTACCACCCGTGTCGGTACCACCCGTGTCGGTACCGCCGGTGTCCGTGCCACCGGTGTCGGTACCGCCGGTGTCCGTACCACCCGTGTCGGTACCACCGGTGTCGTTGCAGGTCGGGTCGACGACGATGTCGCAGGGCGAGCCCGTGCCGCCGTCGTCGTCGCCGGTGTCCACGGTCGCGCTGACACCGCTGTCGGTCACGCTCACGCCGATGTCCAGGGCGGAAGCGGCACCGGCGGCCGTGAGAGAGGCGCCGGCTGCGATCACTGCGCCGGCGGCTATCCGCGCGACGCGGAGACGCGTCTTCTTCGTCATATGGTTGCTACCCCCAGTAGCTGATCGTCTGTGCGGCGGCGCTCGGGGCCGGTGCTCGACGGAGACAGCTACGAATATTCAAGGCCCCCGGTTCACATGCGCCCCAGAGATACGCATGCCAGACTTCACCCTTCCCATTTTCCAAGAGCACGTCAAGGGCGTTGCGCGCGCGATGTCCAGTTGCGCACCCAATGCCGGGAGTTGAAGTGTGTGAGTGTGACGTAAAACCCAGACATACGAGAACTGCCGCCACTGGGGCGGCAGTTCCGGGTCGGTCGACTCACCGTGGGCAAGTCGACAAAGTTACTTCTCCTGCTGCTTGCGCCAGCGAATTCCGGCCTCCAGGAAGCCGTCGATCTCGCCATTGAACACGGCCTCGGGGTTGCCGACTTCGTACTCGGTCCGCAGGTCCTTGACCATCTGGTACGGGTGCAGCACGTACGACCGCATCTGGTTGCCCCAGGAGTTGCCGCCGTCGCCCTTGAGGGCATCCATCTTGGCCTGTTCCTCCTGGCGGCGCCGTTCGAGGAGCTTGGCCTGGAGGACGTTCATCGCGGTGGCCTTGTTCTGGATCTGCGACCGCTCGTTCTGGCAGGAGACCACGATGCCGGTGGGGAGGTGGGTGAGGCGCACCGCGGAGTCGGTGGTGTTCACGCCCTGGCCGCCGGGCCCGGAGGACCGGTAGACGTCCACCCGCAGCTCGGACTCGTCGATCTCGATGTGGTCGGTCTGCTCGACCACGGGCAGCACCTCGACGCCCGCGAAGGAGGTCTGGCGCCGGCCCTGGTTGTCGTAGGGCGAGATCCGGACGAGCCGGTGGGTGCCCTGCTCCACGGAGAGGGTGCCGTAGGCGTACGGCACCTGCACGGCGAAGGTGGTCGACTTGATGCCGGCCTCTTCGGCGTACGACGTCTCGATGAGCTCCGTCTTGTAGCCCTTCTGCTCCGCCCACCGCAGGTACATGCGCTGCAGCTTCTCGGCGAAGTCGGCGGCGTCGACGCCACCGGCCTCGGCGCGGATGTTCACGAGCGCCTCGCGGGAGTCGTACTCCCCGCTGAGCAGGGTGCGGACCTCCATCTCGTCCAGCGCCTTCTTGACGGCGGAGAGCTCGGACTCGGCCTCGGCGCGGGTGTCCGGGTCGTCCTCCTCGTCGGCCATCTCGAAGAGCACGGAGAGATCGTCGATCCGTCCGCGCAGCGCCTCCGCCTTCCTGACCTCGGCCTGGAGGTGGCTCAGCTTGCTGGTGATCTTCTGCGCCTCGTCCGGGTTGTCCCACAGGGACGGCGCGGCCGCCTGCTCCTCGAGCACGGCGATGTCTGCCCTCAGCTTGTCGAGGTCCAGAACGGCCTCGATCGACTCCATGGTCGAGGAGAGGGACTTGAGCTCTTCGGATACATCGACGACTGCCACGCCTCCAGCGTAACGGCTCCGCCAACCGAGCATGGCCGACGGGCATCCCCACCCACCCGGCCCCGACCGGACCCGGCCCCTGACGGGGTCCGCTCTCCACCGGGTCCGTGCCGCTACCCCTTGTCACCCACCGATCCGGGCCGACGACCACTTCTGCGACGGGGTCCGGAGCAGAGCCCCGCGCCGGCGGCCCCACGGCCTACCCGGCCGAGCGATCCGGGGCGGAGCCCCATGGCGGTGGATTGCCGCCTACCGAGCCGGACAGGCACCCACTACCGAACCGGTCAGCCGACCGCTCCCCCTCGCCGCCCGGGGCAAAGCGCCATGGCATGACCCTGTGGCCTACCGAGCCGAGCAGGTGTCCGCTCCCCCTCGGGGTCCGAGGCGGAGCCCCGCGGCAATGCCCCTGACGCCTACCGAGCCGAGCAGGTGTCTCCCCCCTCTCGGGGTCCGAGGCGGAGCCCCGCGGCAATGCCCCTGACGCCTACCGAGCCGAGCAGGTGTCTCCCCCCTCTCGGGGTCCGGGGCGGAGCCCCGTGGCGGGGGGCTCTGTGGCCTACCGAGTCAGGTGGGTGGGGAAGAAACGGCAGGTCACGGGGTCGATGAGGTGTGTGTCTCCTGGGGCGGAGCCGAGTCGTCGCCGGAGGAGGCGAGCCACGCACCGACGCCGACGGCCGCGGCCACCGCGACCCCCGCCACCGCGAACGTCACCCTCCGCCGCCGCGCAGCGACCCGGTGCCGCGCCGACCCCGGCCGCGCCGCCCCCGCCGCCCGCGGCGCCCGCGCCGTCCCCCGGGCGCCGCCCGCCAGCTCGTCGGGGCCCGGCACCCGCATCGACGTGTGCGTGTCCCGGTTGGAGTCCGGCTTCGCGCCCGGCACCAGGGAGACGGCCCCCCGGCGCCGTACCCGCTGCTCCTCCGCGGCCGGAGCCGCGGCGGCGGCCGTCTCCTCGGCCTCCTCCGGCGTCTCCGTCTCCGGCTCGTCGACGTCCAGCGGCGGCATCCCCGCCAGCGTCGGCAGCTGCTCCCGCAGCCGCGCCGCCAGCTCGGAGGCCCGCAGCCGGGACGCCGGCGCCTTCGCCAGGCACTGCACGAGCAGCTGCCAGAGCTCCTCGGGGATGCCGGGGAGCGGGACGACGGTCTCGGTGACGTGGCGGCGGAGCACCGCGCCGGGGTGGCCGCCGCCGAACGGGGTGAAGCCCGCGAGCAGCTCGTACAGGACCGTCGCGAGCGCGTAGATGTCCACCGACGCGCGGGGTGGCAGGCCCTCGACGATCTCCGGGGCCAGGTAGTCCGGCGTACCGATGATCTTCGTGGCCCGGGTCCGCTTCGGGGAGTCGATGAGCTTCGCGACGCCGAAGTCGGTCAGCAGGGCGGGATGGGAGCCGCCGGGGCCCAGCGGGCCCTGCATGTCCAGGAGGACGTTCTCCGGCTTGACGTCCCGGTGGACGATGCCCGCCGCGTGCGCCGCCGCCAGCCCGTCCGCGACGTCCGCGACGATCGCGACGGCCGCCTCGGGCGCGAGCCGCCGCTCCCGGTCCAGGCGGGTGCGCAGATCCGTGCCCCGGACCAGGTCCATGACGAGGGCGAGGTCGTTGCCGTCGACGACGAGGTCACGGACGGACACCACGTGCGGGTGGTCGAGGCCCAGCAGGGCCGTGCGCTCCTGCACGAAGCGGCCCACCAGCTCCTCGTCGGACGCGAGATCCTCGCGCAGCAGCTTGATGGCGACGGGCCCCTCCGGCCCCTCGCCCAGCCACACCGTGCCGGCGCTGCCCCGCCCCAGGATCTGGTTGGCGGTGTACCGGCTGCCGATCTTCCGTGCCAAGACTGCTCCTACAGACGCGTGTTGCCGATAAAAGTACGCGTCCGAAGAGCCAACCTTCACCACGGAGGCGGAAATCACCCGCCAGGTGTCGACAAATCCCCAAACTCACGGCCGGTTCCCGCGGTCGGCGCCCGCGGCCGGTTCCCGCCGTCAGTTGCCGGAGCCGTTGCCCAGGTCGCCGATGAAGTTGCTGACCGAGCTCACCCAGTCGCTCAGCTGGTGCCAGTAGCCCTTGCCCTGCCCCACCCACGTGTGCACCGGGGTCAGGTCCCAGATCAGCCAGCCCGCGACGAACAGGATGACGACCAGGAACAGGCAGCCCTTGAGGCAGCCGAGCCCGGGGATCCGCATCGGGTTGGCGCTGCGCTGCCGCGGCTCGCGCGGGGCCCGCTGCTGCGGCTCGGCGGGGGGCGCGTACCGCTGCTGGGGCTGCTGCGGCGGGGCGTACTGCTGCTGCGGCCGGCCGCCGCCGTACCCGGCCGGCTGCTGCTGGCCGTATCCGGCGGGCTGCTGGCCGTACCCGCCCTGGCCGCCCTGCGGCCCGCCCTGCCCGCGCGGCTGCGGCCGGCGGACCGGCTGCTGCTGCGGGGCCTGGCGCGGCGGCTGCTGCTGCGGCCGGGCCACCTGACGCTGGGGGCGGCGGCGCAGCGGGTCCTCGCCCGGGTCGAGGTACTGGACCTGGGTCTGCTCGTTGCGGTCACGGGCCGCGCGGAGCTGGGTCTGCCAGGGGTGCGGCTGCTCGGGCTGCTGCTGACCGGACTGCCCCGGCTGGCCGGGCTGCCCCTGGGGCATCGGCGGCATGACGGCCGTCGGGTCGGCGGCGCCGGTGTTCGGGAGTACGGCGGTCGGGTCGGCGGCGCCGAACGCCCCCGGCGGGCCGGTGTGCGGCAGGACGCTGGTCGCGGCGTTCGGGTCGTACGCGCCCATCGGCGCGCCGGTGTTCGGCAGCACCTGGGTCGGGTCGGCCGCGCCCGGTACGGCGGTCGGCGCCGGGTCGGGGGCGAGCAGCGCGCCGACGCCCTCGGCCGCCGCGATCTGCGCGGAGTTCGCGTGCACGCCGACGCCCTCGGCGACGACCCGCAGGCCGCGCGCGAGGTTCTCGGCGCTCGGGCGGTCGTCGGGGTTCTTGCGCAGGCAGCGTTCTATGACCGTCCACAGCGGGTCGGGGACGGTGGAGGGGCGCCGGGGCTCGGCGCTGAGGTGCTGGTGGAGGACTTCCAGGGCGCTGCCGCCGGAGAACGGCGGGCGGCCGGTGACCAGCTCGTACAGCAGGATGCCGGCGCCGTAGATGTCGACGGCGGAGGTCTGCGGGCGGCCCTCGGCGGACTCCGGGGCGACGTACGCGGGCGTGCCGACGAACTCCTGGGTCCGGGTCAGGCCCGGGGAGTCGGCGAGCCGGGCGATGCCGAAGTCGGTCAGCAGCGGGTGCATCTGGCCGTTGTACTGCGCGAGCAGCACGTTGGCGGGCTTCAGGTCGCGGTGCACCACGCCGTCGGCGTGGCTGGCGGCGAGCGCGTCGGCGACCTGGGCGGTGAGCAGGGCGGCGGCGACCGGCGTGAAGGGGCCGTTCTCGCGCAGGTAGCGGTGCAGGTCGGGGCCGTCGACGAGGTCCATGACGAGGGCGAGGAGATCGCCCTCCACGACGAGGTCCCGGACCCGGACGATGTTCGGGTGGGTGAGCCGGAGCAGGACCGAGCGCTCCCGCAGGAAACGCATCACGATGTCGGGGTCGCTCGCGAGCTCTTCCTTGAGCACCTTGATCGCGACGGTCTCGCCGGGCTGGCCGGGCACGGCCGCCTCGGCGCCCGCGGTCTCCCGCTGGCGGGCACGCCAGACGGTACCGGTGGCGCCGCGTCCCAGCGGCTCCTCCAGGAGGTACTTGCTGCCTACCGGCCGCACGTCATGCGCTCCCTGCTGCTCACTGAATGGCTGGATGCTGAATGTCTCCGACCCATGTGTCCGACCCACTGTAGTGCCGTGGTGCCCGGGACCGGGCGGTCGTCCGGCTGTGCTTTCCCCTCCCTCGTAGGGAGTCGATAAGCGTCCCGACGTATCCCCATACGTTGGCGTTCCGGCCTGCGTTCGATGGAAAGACGCTCGCTTCGGTCCGCTGGTTGCCGCGCTCGGACGTGACCGATCTCAAGTGATCGTGCGCACGGTATTGGTCAGGCACTTTGGGGGCAGAGCTGACCAATCAAGATCACTTACCATCGGGGCGTGGGCGCGTTGTCAGTGGCAGGTGCGAGGATGCGTTTGACAGCAGAACTGGCCGACGTGCTCGTGGCGGTGGGGGGAATTCCGCGCCCGCGCAGAAGGGACCGCTGACGGCGATGCAGATCCGGCTGACCGTCGTAGACCCGCTGGGCCCTGCCGCGCAGCGGGGCCGGGCCGTGAGCCGGGACGTGCTGGTGACGGCGCCCGCGGGCACGGACCTGGCCGCGGTGGCGTCGGGGCTGGCCTCGGCGGTCACCGGGGACGGCAGCCTGGGCGGCCGGGAGCCGAGCGGCGCCCCGGTCGTGCTGTACGCCGGGGTGGAGCGGCTGGACGCCCGCCGCCGCATCCTGGGCGAGCCCCCGCTGGTCGACGGCGCGGTGCTGTCCCTGGGCGCCCCCGCCGCCCCCGAGCCGCACCCCGAGCTGGACGACGCCCCGACCCAGCTGCACGTGGTCGCGGGCCCGGACGCGGGCGGGGTCCACCTCCTGCACGGCGGCCAGATCACCATCGGCCGCTCCGCCGACGCCGACGTCCCGCTGGACGACCCGGACGTCTCCCGGCTGCACTGCGCGGTCACGGTCGCCGCCGACGGCCGGGTCTCGGTCGCCGACCTGCACTCCACCAACGGCACGGCCCTGGACGGCACCCGCGTCACCGACCGCCCGGTCCGCCTGACCCCGGGCTCGCTCCTGCGCATAGGGGAATCGGCCCTGCGGCTTACGCCGTCCGGGGGACCCGGGGCCCGGGTGGGCACCACACCCGACGGAGAGGGGTGCGTGCGGGTACTGACGGGCGGCGAGGAGACCGGCGGCGGCCTCTCCGCAGCCCCCGCGGGCGGTACGACGGCACCGGCCGGCCGTACCCATCACGCCTACGGGACCGCCGGCTGGGGAGCCGCGAGCGGCGCCGCCGGGGGCCAGGGGCACGGCCCGGCGCAGCCACCGGTCGTGCCGGCCCAGGGGGCCGCACCGAGGATCGAGAGCCGGGGCGCGCGGTCGGCGGCCGGCGCTGACGACGGGCCGCCACGGACCGGACGAGCAGGCGGCCGACCGGCCGGCGACGGATTTCCGTCGCCCACCGGCCACGGGACCGAGCAGCCCTCGGCCGGGCGCGGACACGACGGGGACCGGCGCGGGTACGACAGCGACCGGCACGGCTACCCGCCGACCGGGAACACCGGGAACCGCGGCACGCTGCCGGACCCGCGCGGCGCTTCCGACGCCGCGTACGGGTCGGGCGCCGCGTACGGCCCCGTCCCCACCCACGGATCCGAGGCCGCGTACGGCGCCGGCGCGCCCCACGGGGCGGGCGCCGCGTACGGCACGAGCGCGCCGCACGGATCAGGAACCGCGTACGGCCCCGACGCCGCGCAAGGCCCTGCCTCCGCGCCCGGCACCACACCCGGGTCCGCGCCCCGCACCGCCCCAGGACCCGCCGTCGAGCACGGTCACGGCGACACCCACGCCGGCCGATCCGGAGTGCTCGACGATCGCCCGGCCCCCTCCGCACGTGCCGGAGGCGTCGGAAGCGGCCGGCGTTCCACCGCCGCAGGCGCGGGAAGCCCCGGCCGGGCCTCCGCCGACGGCGGCACCCTTGCCCACGACGACCCCGCCCACGGCCCCACCGAAGACCCCGCCCCCTCCCCCCGGCGCAAAGGCACCCCCCTCCGCGGCACCGAAGCCCCCGCCCTGCCCGGAGCGCGCAGGCGCGGCGGGCTCGGGGCCTGGGCGCGGCGGCTGGCCGGCGGGCGCGGTGAGCCCCCGTCGGCCGCCGACGAGGAGACCGTGGCGCAGGACGGCGGCGGCGCCGTGTCCGCCGCCGTGCCCGCCCAGCCGGAGACCTGGCCCGACCCCGCCGCCCTGCTGCTGACCGCGCTCGGCCCCGGCCCCCGCCTCTGGGAGCGCGGCCCCGGTCACCCGGAGGCGCTCACCGTGCGGCTCGGCACGGCGGACCGCTCGACGCCCGACGGCTCGGGCCTGCTCCCCGCCGTCCCGGTCACCGCCGATCTGCGCGAGGCCGGCGCCCTCGGTCTGGCCGGTCCGCGCACCCGCCTGGCCGGCCTCGCCCGCGCGGTCCTGGCCCAGCTCGCCGCCCTGCACTCGCCCGATCTGCTGGAGATCGTGCTGATCAGCGCGGACCGGGCCCGCCCCCTGGAGGAGCGCACGGCCGAGTGGTCCTGGCTCGGCTGGCTCCCGCACGTCCGCCCGGGGCACGGCCAGGACTGCCGCCTGCTGCTGGCCTACGACCGTGAACAGGCGGCGGCCCGCGTGGAGGAACTGCTGCGGCGGACGGAGGAGCTGTCCGTCGCCCGCAGGCCGGCCACCCCGTCCGACCGCCCCGCTCCGGTCCCCGCGGCCCGTACGGCAGCGGACGCCGCGTCCCCCGAAGCCGCCGGGGGCCCTTCCTGGGCCCGCCACGACCTCGGCGCCGACGACGGCAAGGGCGGCTTCCCGGGCCCGTACACGGTCGTCGTCGTGGACGGCGATCCCGGTGGCTCCGCGCTGCGTGACGCGGTGGCGCGGCTGGCCGTGGCCGGACCGCGGGCCGGCGTGCACGTCGTCTGCCTCGCGGAGACGGCCCCCACCTCGTCCACCTCCCCGGTCGACCGGACCTACGAGGAGGCGTGCGCGGTGACGCCGACGTTCCGGGAGTGCGGGGCGGTGGCCCTGCTCAGCGGGGACGTGGCGACGGCGCTGCACCTCATGCGGGTCTCGGCCGGCGGCCGTTCCGGCCACGCAGGTCCCGGCGGCCCGGGCCTGATCGGCCCGGTCGGCCCCGGCACCCTGGCCGCGGTGGACGCGGTCTCCCCCGCCTGGGCGGAGCGGTTCGCGCGGGCGCTGGCCCCGCTGCGCCCCGACGGCCCGGGCGCCGACCGGCACTCGCGCATGGCCGCCCCGCTGCCCCAGTCCGCCCGGCTGCTGGACGAGCTGGGGCTGGCGCGGGCCACCCCGGCCTCGCTGATGGCCCGCTGGGCGGACGCGGCCGACGACACCGAGTCGCTGGGCGGCCGGGCCCGGGCGGTGCTCGGCGCCGGACCGCGCGGCCCGCTCACCGCCGACCTGGTGGCCGAGGGTCCGCATCTGCTGATCGAGGGCCCGCCCGGCAGCGGCCGTACGGAGCTGTTGCGGGCGGTGGTGGCCTCGCTGGCCGCCGCCGAGCGCCCCGACCGGCTCGGGATCGTCCTGATCGACGGCCGGGACGGCGTCGGCACGGGCGCCGGGCACGGCGAGGGCCTGCGGGTCTGTACGGACATACCGCATGTCACCACCCACCTGACGGCCAACGACCCGGTGCGGATGCGGGAGCTGGCGCAGTCCCTGAGCGCCGAGCTGAAGCGGCGGGCCGAGCTGCTGGGCCGTTCCGACTTCGCCGACTGGCACGCGCGGCGGGAGATCTCCGGCCGTATCGTGCCGCAGCGCGCCCGCCCCGCCGCGTCGGGCGCCGCCGACATAGAGGCCCCGCCGAGTTCGACGCTCCGGCTGCGCCCGTCGGCCGGTGCCGCGGCCCGTGAGCGTACGGAGGCGCCGCCGCCCCCGCTGCCCCGTCTCGTGGTCGTGGTCGACGATCTGGACGCCCTGGTCTCCCCCGCGCTCGGTTCACCGGGCCGCCCGGCCGCCGGTTCCGTGATGCGGGCGCTGGAGGCGGTGGCGAAGGAGGGCGAGCGGCTCGGCGTCCACCTGGTCGCGGCGGCCGGCACCGGCGGCCGTACGGCGGAGACGGAGCCGGCCCGGCAGGCCACCCTGCGCATCGCCCTGGACACCCCGGCCGGCGGCCCCGACGAACCGGCGCCGGGCCGGGGCCGGCTGACCACCCCGGACGGCCGGACCACGGAGTTCCAGACGGGCCGCGTCACGGGCCGCATCCCCCGCACGGCGACCCAGCGCCCCACGGTGGTCGCCCTCGACTGGCACCGCATGGGCGATCCCCCGGCCCGCCGCCCGGTCCGCGAGCTGGGCAACGGCCCGACGGACCTCGCCCTGCTGGCGAGCGCGGTGGAGCGGGCGGCGAAGGAGGTCTCGGCGGCGGAGGTGCCCTCGCTTCTGTGAGCGGGGGAACCTCCTTCGGCCCGTCCCGCGTCCACCGCGTCACCGATCACAACGCGATCACGATCCCCCGCGCTGACCTGTAGGCCTACTTGCCGCGTACGCGGCCCCCGCGTACACCGGAGCGCACGGGACAGAGTTCTGACGTTCAATGAGGAACGACGAACGGGGAAGTGATGCGCGTCATGAGCAACACCATCCGGACACACAGGGCCCTCGCCACACTCGCCGCCCTGCTCGCGGGATCCCTCGCACTCACCGCGTGCGGAAGCAGCGACAAGAAGTCCGACGGCGACACCGGCACCGGCGCCACCGAGTCCAGCACCCTCAGCCTCCCGAAGCTCGACGGCACCACCCTCGAGGTGGCCGCCGTGTGGACGGGGCAGGAGCAGAAGAACTTCAAGCAGGTGCTGGCGGAGTTCGAGAAGCGCACCGGCGCGAAGGTCACCTTCGTGCCCGCCCAGGACCCGATCATCAACTTCCTGGGATCGAAGATCGCGGGCGGCCAGCCGCCGGACATCGCGCTGCTGCCGCAGCCCGGCGCGATCAAGCAGGCCGTGCAGAAGGGCTGGGCGAAGCCGCTGAGCGCGGACACGCTCACGGAGGTGCAGAAGAACTACTCGCCGGGCTGGCAGGACATCGGCAAGGTCGGCGGGAAGCAGTACGGCGTCTACTACAAGGCCGCCAACAAGTCGCTGATCTGGTACAACGCGAAGGTCTTCGAGAACGCGGGCGCCAAGGAGCCCAAGACCTGGCCGGAGCTGCTGACGACGGCGCAGGCGGTGTACGACTCGGGCGTCACCCCGTTCTCGGTCGGCGGCGCCGACGGCTGGACGCTGACCGACTGGTTCGAGAACGTCTACCTCTCCCAGGCGGGCCCGGAGAAGTACGACCAGCTCGCCCAGCACAAGATCAAGTGGACGGACCCGAGCGTCAAGCAGGCGCTGACGACACTCGTGCAGGTCTGGGGCAAGAAGGGGTACGTCGCGGGCAACGCGTCCGGCGCGCTCCAGACGGAGTTCCCAGCCTCGGTGACCCAGACCTTCACCGGCGGCGACCAGCCGAAGGCGGCCATGGTGTACGAGGGCGACTTCGTGCAGGTCAACATCGGTGAGACCAAGGCGAAGGTGGGCACGGACGCCAAGGTGTTCCCGTTCCCGGCGGTCGGCTCCACGGCCCCCGTGGTCTCCGGCGGCGACGCGGCGGTGGTCTTCAAGGACTCCAAGGGCGCCCAGGCGCTGGCGAAGTTCCTGGCCTCCCCGGACGCGGCGACGATCCAGGCGAAGCTCGGCGGCTATCTCTCGCCGAACAAGAACGTGCCGAACTCGGCGTATCCGAACGAGGTGCAGCGCACGATCGCCAAGTCCCTGATCGCGTCCGGCGACGACTTCCGCTTCGACATGTCCGACCAGGCCCCGCAGGCGTTCGGCGGCACCCCGGGCAAGGGCGAGTGGAAGGACCTCCAGGACTTCCTGCAGAACCCCACGGACGTCGCGGGCACCCAGGCGAAACTGGAGAAGGACGCGGCAGCCGCCTACGGCAGCGGAAGCTGACCCGGCGATGGCCGCACCCTCGACCACGGCCCCCGCTCCACCGGGCCGCCGCAGAAGCGTGACCGGCACCCGCAGGGGCGTGGCGGTGCTCTTCCTCCTGCCCGCCCTGGTGCTGCTCGGCGCGCTCGTGGTCTACCCGATCGGGTACTCGCTGATCCGCAGCTTCTACACCGCGAACGGCGACGGTTTCGCCGGCTTCGACAACTACAAGGCGATCTTCACGGACGACGGCATCCGCACCGCCCTGAAGAACAACATCATCTGGGTGGTGTTCGCGCCGACGGTCTCCACCGCCCTCGGCCTGATCTTCGCGGTGCTGACCGAACGGGTGCGCTGGGGCACGGCGTTCAAGCTGGTCGTCTTCATGCCGATGGCGATCTCGATGCTGGCCGCCGGGATCATCTTCCGGCTCGTCTACGACCAGGATCCGGACAAGGGGGTCGCCAACGCGGTCTGGGTCGGGATCCACGACACCTTCGCGCAGTCCTCCGCGTTCCCGAACGCCCACCCGGGCCGCGAGTCGCCCCTCAAGGCGGACCAGGGCGGCTTCATCACCACGGCCACCGTCCACACCGGCCAGACCGTCGCCCTCCCGCTCGTCGGGGTCGCCCCCGACCAGATGCCCGACGGCGCGAAGAAGGCCGTGGCGGCCGAGGCGGACCCGGGGAAGATCACCGGCACCACCTGGCAGGACTTCACCCGCGGCAAGGGCGTCGGAAAACTCGGCGCCCCCGACCCCTCCGAGCTCGGCTACGACGGGATGCGGATCGAGGCGGTGAAGAACGGCACGGTGGTGGCGTCGACGAAGGCGGCGGCCGACGGCACCTTCACGCTCCCCGCCACCGCGGACGGCGCCCGGCTCCGGCTCCCCGCGAGCAACTTCAAACAGCCCTACAACGGCGTCGACTGGCTCGGCCCGTCCCTCGTCACCCCGGCCATCATCGGGTCGTACGTCTGGATGTGGGCCGGCTTCGCGATGGTGCTGATCGCGGCCGGGCTGGCCGGGGTGCCCCGGGAGCTCCTGGAGGCGGCGCGGGTCGACGGGGCGACCGAGTGGCAGGTGTTCCGGAAGGTCACCGTGCCGCTCCTCGCGCCGGTCCTCGCGGTGGTCACCGTGACCCTGATGATCAACGTGCTGAAGGTCTTCGACCTCGTGTACATCATCGCGCCGGGCTCCTCCCAGGACGACGCGAACGTGCTCGCCCTGGAGCTGTACCGCAAGGGCTTCTCGGAGGGCCAGCCGGGCATCGCGAGCGCCATCGCGGTCTTCCTGCTGCTCCTCGTCATCCCGGTGATGTGGTTCAACGTGCGTCGGCTGCGGCGGGAGGAGCGGCGATGAGCTGGGTGCTGGAGAAGCTCAACAGCGGTCTGGTCCGGGTCTTCCTGATCGTCGTCGCCCTGTTCTGGCTGGTGCCGACGATCGGGCTGCTCGCGTCCTCCCTCCGGTCCCCGGAGGACATGAGCGCGAGCGGCTGGTGGCACGTGTTCGCCAAGCCGTCCCAGCTGACGTTCGACAGCTACCGGAAGCTTCTGGAGAACGGCGACATCACCCACTCCCTGTGGAACACGGTCCTGATCACCGTTCCGGCGACGGTCCTGGTCGTGATCATCGGGGCGCTGGCGGGTTACGCGTTCGCGTGGATGGAGTTCCCGGGCCGGGACTGGTGGTTCCTGGTCGTGGTCAGTCTCCTGGTCGTGCCCGTCCAGGTGGCGCTGATCCCGATCGCCGAACTCTTCGGCAGGATCGGCCTGTTCGGGACGATCTTCGGGGTGATCCTCTTCCACGTCGGCTTCGGGCTGCCGTTCGCGGTGTTCCTGCTGCGGAACTTCTTCGCGGAGATCCCGCGCGAGCTGCTGGAGGCGGCCCGTCTCGACGGCGCCGGTGAACTGCGGCTGTTCACCCGGGTGGTGATGCCGCTGGGCGGTCCGGCCATCGCGAGCCTCGGCATCTTCCAGTTCCTGTGGGTGTGGAACGACATGCTGGTCGCGCTGGTGTTCACCAAGTCGGGCACCCAGCCGATCACGGTCGCGCTCCAGACCCAGGTGCGCCAGTTCGGCAACAACGTCGACGTCCTCGCGCCCGGCGCCTTCATCTCGATGGTGATCCCGCTGGCCGTGTTCTTCGCGTTCCAGCGGCAGTTCGTGACCGGCGTGATGGCAGGCGCGGTCAAATAACCACACAAGAGGCATGGAAGGAGGGCGAGTCGGCCACCGGCTCGCCCTCCGCCGTTCACCTGCGGTCACTCACATGCCGTAACGAACCGTAACCGAATCACTCCATTGGCCGTTCCCGGGCAGAACGCCCGCGCCGACCGACCCATGGATGCCCCTTGCCCAGGTTCAGTGTCATCGTCCCCGCGTACCAGGTCCAGGCGTATCTGCCCGAGTGCCTGGACTCGGTGCTCTCGCAGTCGTACCCCGATCTCGAACTGATCGCCGTGGACGACCGCTCGCCGGACGCCTGCGGCACGATCATCGACGAGTACGCGGCCCGGGACGCGCGCGTGAAGGCCCTGCACCTGCCGGAGAACCAGGGCCTGGGCGGTGCCCGCAACGCGGGGATGGCGCAGGCGCGCGGCGACTACCTGCTCTTCCTGGACGGCGACGACACGCTCACGCCGGACGCGCTGCGGGCGATCGCCGACCGGATCAAGGAGACCGGCGACCCGGACGTGCTGGTCCACGACTACGCGCGGACGTTCTGGACGGGCCGGGCGGAGCGCAACAAGGTCGCGTCGCACCTGACCGAAGAGGGCCCGGCACCGTTCCGGCTCGACGAGCGGCCCGGTCTGCTGCGGGTGCTCATGGTGGCCTGGAACAAGGCGTACCGGCGGGAGTTCGTCGAGGAGCACGGGTTCGCCTTCCCGCCCGGCTACTACGAGGACACGCCCTGGACCTACCCGGTCCTGATGACCGCCGGGACGATCGCGACCCTCGACCGGGTCTGCGTGCACTACCGGCAGCGGCGGCGGGGCAGCATCCTCTCCACCACCAGCCGCAGGCACTTCGACATCTTCGAACAGTACGACCGGGTCTTCGCGTTCATCGAGGAGCGGCCCGAACTGGCCCACTGGCGGCCGGTGTTGTTCGGCCGCATGGTCGACCACTTCACGACGGTGTTCACCAGCCGGGACCGGCTCCCGAAGGGCAGCCGTGCCGCGTTCCTGCGCACGGCCCGCGCCCACTACCGGCGCCATCACGCCGGGGGCGCGCAGGTCCCGCTCCGCACCCGACTGCGCCACGCCCTCGTCCACTACGGACTGCACCGCACCTACCGCGCCCTCCAGTCGGCGATGTCCGTCCGTCGCCGCACGGTCAAGGCCGGTGTGAAGTCCGTCCGCGGTCTGCGCTCGGCCCTGCTCCAGCTGCACTACCGGATCCAGTTGCGGCTCCCGCTGCGCGCCGACCGGGCGGTCTTCGCCGCCTACTGGAACCGCGGGCACGGCTGCAACCCGGGCGCGCTGGAGCAGGCGTTCCGCACCCACGCCCCGCACATCCGCACCACGTGGATCGCCCGCCCGGAACACCACCACACGATCCCACCGGGCCCGCGCCGGCTGCGGCCGGGCTCCTTCGGCTACTGGACGGCGCTGGCCCGCTCCACGTACCTGGTCAACAACGTCAACTTCGACCGGCGGCTGAAGAAGCGCCCCGGCCAGGTGTTCGTGCAGACCCAGCACGGCACCCCGCTCAAGCACATGGGCCTCGACCTCCAGGAACATCCCGCTGCCGCCGCCGGGATGGACTTCGAGGAGCTGCTGCGGGGCGTCGACAAGTGGGACTACGTCCTGTCCGCCAACCGCCACACCACCCTGACCTGGGAGCGGGTCTACCCCGGCGGCTACCGGACCCTGGAGTACGGCTACCCGCGCAACGACGTCTTCCAGCAGGCCACCTCGGCCGACGTCACCCGGATCCGGGAGTCGCTCGGCGTCCCCGAGGGCGCGGTCGCCCTGCTGTACGCCCCCACCCACCGCGACTACCGGCGCACCCAGTCCCCCGCCCTCGACCTGGACCGGATCGTGCGCCGGCTCGGCCCGCGGTTCGTGATCCTGGCCCGCGCCCACTACTGGCACGGCGGCCCGCTCGCCGCCGGGGACCGGGTGATCGACGTCAGCGACCACCCCTGCGTGGAGTCGCTCTGCCTGGCCGCGGACGCGCTGGTCACCGACTACTCCTCCCTCATGTTCGACTACGCCAACCTGGACCGGCCGATCGTCGTGCACACCGAGGACTGGGACGCCTACCACGCGGCCCGCGGCACCTACTTCGACCTGCGGTCCAGCCCGCCCGGCGCGGTCGCCCGCACCGAGGACGAGCTGATCGACATCTTCGCCGGCGGCCACTGGCGCGGCTCCCGCTCCGCCGAGCTGCGCGCCGCGTTCCGGGAGCGGTTCTGCCGGTACGACGACGGACGCGCCGCCGAGCGGGTCGTACGGCACGTGGTGCTCGGCGAGCCGGCCGGGCTGCCGGAGGTCGTCCCGCTCGCGGATCGGCACCCCGTGCCCTCGGCCGCCTCGGGGCTCGCCCACCCCCCGCTGGCCACTGTTCCGCAACCTTCCGGACATCCGCCCGTCACCGAGGGCCGCTGAACGCCGTTTGCCTTGCAGGGAGTTCCCTCATGCCCCCCAACACCTCGCGGCCCACTCCGTCCCGGCCGTCCACCTGGCGGCCGACGGGAAGGCCGGGCCGCATGCACACCTGAGAAAGAGCAGCATGCCCCGCTTCAGCATCATCGTCCCGTCCCACGGGGTCGCCGGCCGGCTCTCCCAGGCGCTGGACTCGGTCCTCGCCCAGTCCTTCGGCGACCTGGAGCTGATCCCGGTCTGCGACGCGCCCGACGCCCCGGCCGCCCAGGTCGCCGCCGCCTACGCCGACCGGGACTCCCGGGTGGCCCCGGTGCACTCACCGCCGTCGGCCGGGCTGAGCGGGGCCCGGAACACCGGCATGCGGGCGGCGGGCGGCACCTACCTGCTCTTCCTCGACGGCGACGACGTACTGGTCCCGGGCGCGCTGGCGCTGCTCGACGCCCGGCTCGCCGACACCGGCGACGTGGACGTCCTGTACGCCGAGCACGAGCGGACGCCCTGGTGGGAGGGCGAGCCGGCCAATCCGACGGCTCCCCTGCTGGCCGGTCTCCCGGGCGGCGCGTTCACCCCGGACCGGGCGCCGCGGCTGACGGGCGTGGCCCTGCCGGCCTGGAGCGCGGTCTACCGCCGTGACTTCCTCACCGAGCGGCGGCTGCGCTTCCCGGACGGGCACTTCACCGACCTCGGCTGGGGCGGCCTGACCTCGGTCGCCGCCGAGCGGATCGCGGTGCTGCGCTCGGTGGTCGTACGGCACCGGCTGCGCCGCCAGGGCAGCCACCTGAACCTGCCGGGACCGCACCAGCACGAGCTCCTCGACCAGGCGGAGCTGGTGCTCGAGCGGGCCGCCGCGCTGCCGGGCGACCGGGCGCGGGCGCTGTTCGAGCAGGTGTTCGCGGTGGTGCTGCGCACGGCAGCGCGGCCGGAGCGGATGCCGTCCGGGCACCGGGCGTTCTTCCGGCGGGCGGCCCGGCTGCACCGCACGCACCGGCCGGACGGGTTCCGGATGCCGGGCGGGAGCGTGGGCGTCCAGCACCGGCTCCTCGCGGCCGGCGCCTACACCGCGTTCCGCGTGCTCCGCGGCGCCAACCGGATCGCCGCCGGTGCCGCCGGACGGCTGCCCCGCCCGCACCTGCCGCTGACCCGGCTGCGGTACGCCCTCGACCTGCGCCGCCCGCTGGATGCGAACCTCGCCGTGTACTGCGCCTACTGGGGGCGCGGCTACGTCTGCAACCCGGCCGCGATCCACGCCGTGGCCCGCGAACTCGCCCCGCACGTCCGCTCGGTGTTCCTGGTCGAGGCCGGCCAGGAACACGGCGTGCCGGACGACGTGGAGTGCGCGGTGATCGGCAGCCGCCGGTACTGGGAGGTGCTGGCCCGCGCCAAGTACCTGGTCAACAACGCCAACTTCGCCGAGGGGGTCGTCAAGCGGGCGGGCAGCGTGCACGTCCAGACGCAGCACGGCACCCCGCTGAAGAAGATGGGCGTCGACCAGTCGACGTACCCGGTGGTCGCCGCGCAGACCGGCAGCTTCACCAGGCTCCTCGGCCGCGTCGACCGCTGGGACTTCAACCTCTCCGCCAACCGCCACTCCACCCAGACCTGGGAACGCGCCTTCCCCGGCTCCTACCGGACCCTGGAGTACGGCTATCCGCGCAACGATGTCTACTACACGGCGTCCGCCCACGACGTGGTCCGGGCCCGCCGCAGGCTGGGTGTGCCCGACGGCAGGACGGCCGTGCTGTACGCGCCCACCCACCGCGACCACCACACCGGCTTCGAGTCCGGCCTCGACCTGGAGGCGTTCTGCGAGGCGGCCGGCGAGGACGTCGTCGTGCTGCTGCGCGCGCACTACTTCTACGACCGGGGCCGTCCGGCGGGCACCGGCCGGGTCATCGACGTCACCGCGCACCGCTCCGCCGAGGACGTGTGCCTGGCCGCGGACGCGCTGGTCACCGACTACTCCTCCATCATGTTCGACTACGCCAACCTGGACCGGCCGATCGTGGTCTACGCCGACGACTGGGAGGTCTACCGGCAGACCCGGGGCGTCTACTTCGACCTGATGGCCGAGCCGCCCGGACCGGTCGCCCACACCCCCGAGGAGCTGGCCCGGATCTTCCGTGACGGCTCCTACCGGGGCCCGGAGTCCCGTCGGCTGCGGGCCGCGTTCCGCTCGCGCTTCTGCCAGTTCGACGACGGCCTGGCCGCCGAGCGGGTGGTGCGGCGGGTGTTCCTCGGCCGGCCGCCGGAGGACATCCCGACGGTGATCCCGCTCGCCGAACGCCTGCCCGCCCCGGCCGCGACCCTCGTCAGGAGCTGACCGTGCCCCGACTCAGTGTGATCGTCCCCTGTTTCCAGGTGCAGGGCTTCCTCCGCGAGTGCCTAGACTCGGTCCTGGAGCAGTCCTTCCACGACGTCGAGGTGATCGCCGTCGACGACCGCTCCCCGGACGGCTGCGGCGCGATCCTCGACGAGTACGCGGACCGCGACCCGCGCGTGAAGGTCCTGCACCTGCCGGAGAACGTCGGCCTCGGCCGCGCCCGCAACGCCGGACTCCCGCACGCCACCGGCGACTTCCTCCTCTTCCTCGACAGCGACGACACCCTCACGCCGGGCGCGCTGCGCGCGGTCGCCGACCGGCTGGCGGAGACCGGCGACCCGGACGTGCTGGTCTTCGACTACGCCCGCACCTACTGGTGGGGCGGTACCCGGCGCAACGCCCTCGCGGAGCTGCTGGCTTCGACCGACGGCGTCTTCACCGCGGCCGAACGCCCGGAGATCCTCGACCTGTTGATGGTGGTGTGGAACAAGGCCTACCGGCGGGACTTCGTCGAGGAGAACGGCTTCGCCTTCCCGCCGGGCTACTACGAGGACACCCCCTGGACCTTCCCGGTCATGCTCACCGCGGCCCGGATCGCCACCCTCGACCGGATCTGTGTGAACTACCGGCAGCGCCGCCAGGGCAACATCCTCTCCACCACCAGCCGCAAGCACTTCGACGTCCACGAGCAGTACAAGCGGGTCTTCGCCTTCGTCGACGCCCACCCGGAACTGAACGGCTGGCGCCCCTGCCTGCACCGGAAGATGGGCGAGCACTGCCTGGACATCCTCGCCAAGCCGGACCGGCTGCCGCCCGCCGCCCGGGGCGAGTTCTTCCGGCGGACCGCGGAGCTGTACCGGGCGTTCCGGCCGGACGAGACCCCGGGCGCCGTCGGATCTGCCGAGGCGGCCGGGGCAGCCGGGGCCGCGGCGCCCGGCCTCGGTGTGCTGGACGGGTCGTACGCGTCGTACCTGCTGCGGGAGCAGGCCGGGCGGGCCGGACGGGCGGGCGGCAGGCAGGCGCTGCGGGTGCGGCGCGCGGCCGGAGCCCGGGCCCGGCGCGCGCTGACCGGGCTCCGTGGCCTGCGGTCGCCGGACGAGAACCTGGTCCTGTACTCGGCGGCCTCGCACCAGGGGCTGCGGGGCGACCCGGCGGCCGTGTACCGGGCGGCCCGGGAGCTCGCCCCGCAGCTGCGCGGCGTCTGGGTGGTGCGGGACGCGGAGGTCGCGGCGGGGCTGCCGGACGGGGTGGCGCACGTGCTCCTCGACTCCCCGGAGTACCTGCGGCTGACCGCCCGCGCGAAGTTCTTCGTCAACGACGTCAACTGGCCCGGCGCGCTGGTGAAACGGCCCGGCAGCGTGCACGTCCACACCCACCGGGGCACCCCGCTGAAGTACCTGGGCGCCGACCTGCTGGGCAAGCCGGGTGCCCGGCTCGGTTTCGACGTGCCGCAGATGCTGCGCCGGGCCGACCGCTGGGACCACAGCCTGGTCGCCAACCGCCACTCGGAGCTGGTGTGGGAGCGGGTCTACCCCTGCCACTTCGCGTCGGCCCGCACCGGCAGCCCGCGCAACGACGTCCTGGTCACCGGCGGCCCGACGGACTTCCGGGCCCGGCACGGCATCCCGGCCGACCACACCGTCGTGCTCTACGCGCCGACCCGCCGCGACTACGTCCGGGGCGGGCACGTCGACCGGATCGACCTGGCCCGGTTCGCCGCCGACCTCGGCGAGGGGCACACCCTGGTGGTCCGCCTGCATCCGGCGCTTGCCACCGGTCCTGCGCGCGGGATGGGCCTGGCCGAGCTGCACCGGCGCGGCATCGTGGTCGACGCGACCGGCGAACCGCACGCCGAGGAGGTCATGCTGGCCTCGGACGCCCTGGTCACCGACTACTCCTCCCTCATGTTCGACTACGCCAACCTGGACCGGCCGATCGTCGTCCACGCCGACGACTGGGCCGCGTACACCGCGAGCCGGGGCGCCTATCTCGACATCACCGCCGAGGCGCCGGGCCATGTCTCGCGCTCGTACCGGGAGTTGGCCTGGCTGTTCGCCTCGGGCGGCTGGCGGGACGAGGAGTCGGCGCGGCTGCGGGCCGACTTCCGGTCCCGGTTCTGCGAGTTCGACGACGGCCGGGCCGCCGAACGGGTCGTACGGACGCTGCTGCTCGGCGAGCCGATGCCGGAGCCGCCGGCCCGGGTGCCCGGTCCGGCCGGCGCGCGCGACCTGCTGGCGTCGACGTGAGACCGCGCACCTGGGTGCTGGTGCTGGCCGCCGTCTTCGCGGTGCTGCAACTCGCGAACGTGACCGGCCGGGACACCCCGGACTCCAAGAACTACGTGTCGTACGCGCTCACCCTGGCCGGGGCGGGCAAGCGGGAGGCGGCGGCCGAGACGGTCGACTGGGTGTGCGCGGGCAAGGCGTCGGCGGCGGAGCGTGCGCAGCGCGTGGACGTGCTGCACTTCCACGCGCCCAGTCCGGCGGGCCGGGTGTTCGCGGAGTGCCGAACCGGTGAACTGCCGCGGGTGGAACGGCGGTTGCGAGCCGGGGGCGCGCAGACGGACGGCTACGTCGTGCCGTTCGTGGCCCCTCGGCTGCGGCAGATCTTCGAGGTGCGGCCGGGGTATCCGGTGTTCCTGGTGCCGTTCGTCACCGTGTTCGGGGTGACGTGGGGGGTGTGGCTGGCGGGTGTGCTGGTCGCGGGCGCGGGCGGGGTGCTGGTCTTCCTGGTGCTGCGCACGGTGTCGGTACCGGTACCGCTCGCCCTGACCGGGCAGGCCCTGTACTACGTCCTGCCGGTCGGCACGACCGCGATGCGTCCGATGACGGAGGGCCTGATGCTGGCCCTGACCCTGACGGCGCTGTGGGGGTGCGCACGGGTCCTGACCGGGCGGGTGGGGGTGGGGGCGGTCCTGGTGGCGGGTGCATTGCTCGCGCTGTTCGCCGTGAAGCACTCGCAGGCGCTCTTCCTCGGTGCGTGCCTGGCCGGGGCCGCGGCGGTGGTCGCACTGTGGCGACGGCGCCGGTACGGGCGGGGTCCCGGGCGTGGGCGGGGTCCCGGGCGTGGGCGGGGTCCCGGGCGTGGGCAGGGGCCCGGGCGCGGGCAGGGTCCCGGGCGCGGGCAGGGTCCCGGGCGCGGGCAGGGTCCCGGGCGTGGGCAGGGTCCCGGGCGTGGGGTGGCCGTGATCGCGGTGGTGGGGTGCGGGGCGGTGGTCGGCACTCTGCTGCTCGCCCGGGTGTTGCGGTACCCCTCCGAGGCGGAGAGCGTGCAGGACCTGCTGACCGGCCACTACACCCACCCGGACCGGGCCCACCCGTGGCGGGAGTTCCTCCACCTGGAGTTCGACTTCTGGGCGGAGTGGCTGCGGCGGCAGCTGACGGCCCCGCTGTTCCCGGCCGCGCTGGCGGCCGGGGCGTGGGGAGCGCGGCGGCGGCCCGCCTTCGGCGTCTTCCTGCTGGCGGCGGCCGGGACGGGGATCCTCACCCAGGCCGGGCACCCCGACATCACCGTCTTCGGCGACCGGCTGATCGTGCTGGCGTGGCTGCTGCCGGTGGTGGGCGTGCCGCTGCTCCTCGAACCGCTGGCGCACCGGTCGGCCCCGGTTCCCGTGCAGGGATCACCCAGGGCGGTCGGCATCACTCGATGAGGTGACGGACGGCAGCGCGGTCGGGGCGGACGGGAACACTTGGCAAATGGTCCGTCCCGTCCGTTTCCTCCGGTGAGCACCGGCGCCCTGGTCCGGCGCGCCACCCGTGGCTCCACCGCCCTGCGCGGCGGTCGCGTCCGCAGACTCACCCCCTACCAGGTGTTCGGCCTGCTGTTCTGGCTGCTGATGACGCTGGCGTACTGGCGGGTGCCGCCCTGCTGCGAGGCCGGGGTGCACGCGGCGGCGGTGGCACGGCTGCGGGCGGGCCTGACGGACACCGGCGCCTCCCCGTACGTGATCGCCCAGGGCGCGCTCGCCCGGCTGACCGGACTGACGGGGTGGCAGCTGCTGCGGGTGTGCGGCCCGCTGAACCTGCTGGTGCTGCTGACGGGCCTCGGCCGGCTGGTCCGCGTCCTCACCCCGCGCCCGTGGGCGCCGGTGCTGGCGCTGGCCTTCCTGTCCGTGCTGTGGGGCACGCGGCCGGCATGGGGCGGGGGCTCGCTGGCCCTGCTGCCGCTGACCGGCAGCCTCGGCTATCCGTCCGCGTTCGCCCTCGGCCTCACCCTCTGGGCCTGGGCCCTGACCGGCGCCCGCGCCCGCGACCTGCGCCGGGTGCGCTACGTCGGCCCGAGCGGCCTGCGCAGCCTGTCCGGATACGCGGGGCTCGGTCTGCTGTACGGGACGGTGGCGCTGGTCGACCCGGTGACCGGGGTGGGCGCGGCGGCCGGGGCGGTGGCCTTCGTGGCGGGCTGGCAGCGGGGGTGGCGGGGGGCGGTGTGGGGGCGGTGGGCGCTGCTGTGCACGGTGGCGGCGGCCGTACTCGCCTGCGGGACGCACGCCCGCGTGCTGCCGTCGTCGCCCTACGGGTCGTACGCCGACCCGGGCGGGTGGGCCGGCCAGTGCTGGCTGGCCCTGCTCGGACTGCCGGCACTGTGGCTGCGGGCACGGCGGGCGGGCGGGGCGACGGCGGGCGGGCCGGTGCGGCGCGGGCCGACGCCGGACGGGCCGATGCCGGACGGGCCGATGCCGGACGGGCCGATGCCGGACGGGCCAAGGCGGCGCGGGCCGGTGCGGCCGACGGCGTGGCCTGCGGCCTGGCGTGATCCGTTGGTGCTGTTGTTCGCGCTGGAGTGCCTGGTGCTGGTGTGCGGGCGGCTCGCCGGGCTGCTCGGGCTCGTGCTGCTGGCGCCGCAGTGTGCGCTCGCCGTGGAGCTGGCGGCGGAGCGGCCCTGGTGCAGGTGGCGGCGGGCGCTGGGCTGGGCCGCCGCCGGCGCGGTCTGCCTGGGCTTTCTGGCCGCGCAGGCCGGGGCGGTCGTGCCGCGCTCGGTGGACCCGGTCGGCTTCGTGCAGCCGCCGCGCTGGCCGTCGTACGACTGGGCGGCCCGGCACATCGGCCCGGGGGAACCGGTGGTCACGGACGCCTACTACGCCGTCCGGCTGCTCCCCGGGTACGGCATCGACCTGGCCGACGGCCACGACCACCGCCCCCGGGTGCGCTGGCTGCTGCTGACGCGGCAGGAGCGGCTGCCCGCGGAGGCGGTGGTGGTGGACTGGAGCCGGCGAACCGGGGAGGTGCTCGCGCGGCTCACCCGGACGGGGGACATGTCCCCGGTGCCGCTGGTCACCCGATCGGTTACTCGATGACGAGCTCGACCGGGATGTTGCCCTTGGTGGCCTTGGAGTAGGGGCAGAAGGCGTGGGCCTGGTGGACCAGCTTCTCGCCGGTCTCGTTGGCGAGCGCCTCGGGAAGCTCGACGCGCAGGGTGACCTTGAGCGCGAAGCCGCCGTCGGACTCGTCCTTGCCGATGCCGACCTCGGCGGTGACGGAGATCTCGCCGGTGTCGACCTTGGCCTGGCGGCCGATGGCGCCGAGGGCGCTGGCGAAGCAGGCGGCGTAACCGGCGGCGAAGAGCTGCTCGGGGTTGGTGCCCTGGCCGTTGCCGCCCAGCGCGGGCGGGAACGCCAGCGTGAGGTCCAGCTGGCCGTCCGAGCTGACCGCCCGTCCTTCCCGGCCGGTGGCGGTGGCGGCTGCGGTGTAGATGGCGTCCATGGAAGACCGTCCCTCTCGACGTACTCGACGTATCCGTGTTCCGGCGGCTCCCGTTCCGGCCGCCCTCACGACCACAAGTAGAGCACACAATTCAATTGCTCACAACTAAATGACCCACAAGCGCTACGATTGAGCCATGACCGCGACGACCCCGACCGCCGGCCCCGCCCCCGAGGCCGAGTGGCTCCACCTGGACCGCCAGATCTGCTTCTCCCTGCACGCCGCGTCCCGCGCCTTCAACGGCGTCTACCGCGTGATCCTCAAGGACCTCGGGCTCACCTACCCGCAGTACCTGGTGATGCTCGTGCTGTGGGAGCAGGGCGACCTGCCGGTCAAGAAGCTCGGCGAACACCTGCGTCTGGACTCCGGCACCCTCTCCCCGCTGCTCAAGCGCCTGGAGGCGGCGGGCCTGGTGCGCCGCGAACGCAGCACGCGCGACGAACGCTCGGTGGAGGTACGGCTCACGGAGGAGGGCACCGCGCTGCGCGAGCGGGCGCTGGAGGTGCCGCGGAGGATCGTGGCGGCGACGGGCTTCGACGTCGAGGAGATCCGGGACCTGAAGACGCGGCTCGACCAGCTGACGGGGACGCTGGACGCGGCGGCGCTGGAAGAAGGCTCGTCCTGACGCGCCCCTTCTTCTGGGGGCGCGGGGAACTGCGCGTCTTTCAGGGGCGCGGGGCTGCTGCCGATGTGCGGCTGGCGCCGCGTGGGCGCGACAAGCCCCCACCCACCCGCAGCCCGGACTCGTCCGAGCCCACCCGGATCGGCCGCACGTACAACCTCAGCGCAACCCGGTCGATCACCATCTCCTGGCGCAGCACGAACTGCTGGTTCAGCACGGCGAACTTGGCCCGCTCCGTCCCCAGCCGCGGCCGGTACCCGCTCACCAGCGCGTACTTCTCCATCACGGCCCACACCTCGTCGACCCCCGCCAACCGCCGCCGCAGCACCCCCGCCCCCACCTCCCGCCCGTACAACGTCCCGGACTCCGCCCCCGGTTCGGCCAGTGCGACGTCCCACGTGCCCTTGAAGTCGGCGGGATACGCGAGCTCCGCCCCGCGCGCGTGGGCCGGCAGGAACAGCACGGGGTCGCCGGGCCGCAGCACCCGGGCCACCGCCGCCGCGACCGCCCCGAGGTCGTCCGGACGGGTGCCCGGCACCCGGTCCGCCCGCAGCAGCGGCACCTGGTGGGTGAAGGCGAGGAGCACCGCCAGGACCCCGGCCAGGGTGAGCGCGGGCGACCGGGGCGCCGTCTGCGTGCCGTGGGACCAGAGCCGGCCGAGCACCCGGGCGACCTGGTCCGCGCCGAGCGCCACCAGCAGCGGGGCACCGGCGAGCGCGTACAGCACGTACCGGTCGACGTAGAGCGGTGTGAGCTGCGAGGCCAGCATCAGTGCCACCGGTGGCAGCACCGCGAGCGGCAGCGCGACCGCCGCGAGGGTCACCTCGCCGCGCCGGCCCACCAGCCGCGTCAGCCCGAGCAGTCCCAGCGCCAGGCACACCCAGTACACCCCGTCGGCCGGTCCGAGGTACTGGCGCAGCAACTCCTGCGCGGTCTCCACGTCCGGCTCCCGCAACCAGGCCACCTGGGCCGACTGCCCGTGCGAGACCACGACCATCGGCAGCAGCGACAGCGCCACGCCCCCGGCCGCGCAGCCCCACCCCCGCCACACCCTTCCCGACGAACGGGCCAGCGCCAGAGTTCCCGCGTGCGCGAGCAGCAGCAGGACGGCGAACTCGTGCAGCCAGCAGGTGACTCCGAGGACGGCGCCGTACCACCACCAGGCCCGCCGCCCCTCCCCCCGCACCGCCCGGACGAGGAGCAGCGTCGCGCCGGTGGCGCCCGCGGCGACCAGGGCGTACGAGCGGCCCTCCTGCGCGTAGTGGCCGACCAGCGGGGTGACCGCGTACAGCAGCCCGGCCCACAGGCCGACCCGGGGCCGGGCCAGGCGGCTGCCGAGGACGGCCACCAGGGCGGCGGTGACGGCCGCCGCGCACACCGAGGGCAGCCGCAGGACGACCTCGCCGGGGTGGCCGGGGTCGGCACCTAGAACGAGGTGCATCAGCAGGTAGTACAGGCCGTGCACCGCGTCGACGTCGTGCAGCAGCCGCCAGATCTGCGGCACCGTGCGCCGGGCGACCTGGTAGGTGACGGCCTCGTCGCGCCACATGCCGCCGCGGTGCAGCCCCCAGAACCCGACGGCGAGCATCGCCGCGGCCGGGACGGCCACGGCGAGGAGCCGGGCGGCCCGCGGCCACCGGGGCGGGCCGCCCAACGGGCGCGGCCGACTCCGTGGAGCCGGCCGGCTGTCGTCTTCTGTTCGTGTCGTACGCGGATGTGTTCTTACGAGAGGCCCGATACTCACCACGGCCCGATCTTTTGCGATTAGCCAACCTTTGCCGGGTATTGACGGCGTATCGGCATGGATACACCATCCGCGCGGCTTACGCTCGCGGTCGATGAACCGCCACCCGTACACTCCGCTTCCGCGCGTCCCGTTCGCCCCGCCTGTTCGACTCCCGCGCCTTCCCCCCCGCCTCTTCCCGCCGCTGCTCCGCCTCGCCGTCGCCTGGGCGGTCACGCGCGCGGTGATGCTGTGGCTCCTCGCCCACAACAACGAGCGGTCGCTGGGGCACGGATCGGTCGCGCGCGAAGTGTGGCGGCTGTACTTCCACTGGTACGGCGTGCTGTCGCACGGCGCGTTCCCGGCCCACGACACGTTGTGGCAGTACCCGCCGGGTGCCGGCGCGGTGCTGCTCGCGCCGGGGCTGGTGCCCGGACTCAGCTATTTCCAGGCGTTCGTGGCGCTCACCCTGGCCACCGACGCGCTGGTCACGGCGGCTCTCGCCCGCGCGGGCCGGCGCCCCGGCCGCACGCTCCTCGGCGCGGCCCTGTGGACCGGCGGTCTGCCGCTCCTCCTGCACCTCCCGCTGGCCCGCTACGACGTGGAGGTCACCGCTTTCGCCGTGCTCTCGCTGCTGGCGCTGTCGCGCTCCACGCGCGCGTGCGGTGCGCTCGCGGCACTGGGCGCGCTGGTGAAGGTGTGGCCGGCGCTGGTGCTGCTGGGCCTGGAGCGCGGACGTCCGACCCGCGGGGCGTGGCTGACCGCGGCCCTGACGGGGGCCGTGACCCTCGCCGTCTTCGTGGTGTCCTTCCGCAACCCGCTCGCCTTCCTCCGTCAGCAGGGCGGCCGGGGCGTGCAGATCGAGTCGCTCGGCGGGACCGCGCTGAGCCTCGCGCGGCACGCCGGCTGGCGGGGCACCACCCGCTACCAGTACGGCGCGATCGAGCTGGTCGGCCCGCACGTGCACGCGGTCGCGACCGTCTCCCTCGCGCTCACCGCGGTCGCCTTCGCGCTGCTGGTGCTGTGGCGGGTCCGGGCCCGGCACTGGTCCCCGGCCACGCCGTACGACGCGGCGCTGAGCGCCGTACTCCTGTTCACCGTCACCAGCCGGGTGATCAGTCCGCAGTACATGATCTGGCTGCTCGGCCTGGCCGCCGTCTGCCTGACCTCCCGGCACACCACCCAGCGTCCGGTCGCCGCGCTCGTCCTGGCGGCGACCGCGCTGAGTGCCGTCGCCTACCCCGCGTTCTACGCCGAGGTCGTCCACTGCACCTGGACCGGCTGCCTGCTGATGCTCGCCCGCAACGGGCTGCTCGCCACGGCCGCCGTGCTCTCCCTGACCCGGCTGTGGCGCGCCACCCGCCGCCGCGAGAACACGGCAGGTGTCCGCATGACCGCGGTACGTCACACGGCCCGTCCACAGATGTCGGCGGCACCTGGTTCACTGAGGAGTGACCGCGGCTGACGAACACCACGGGCCAACACCACGGGCCAACTCACGGAGGGGACGGCCACACATGACCTGGCTGATCACCGGCGGCGCCGGCTACATCGGGGCGCATGTCGTACGCGCGATGGCGGAGGCGGGCGAGCGGACGGTGGTGTACGACGACCTGTCCACCGGCATCGCCGAGCGCCTGCCGGAGGACGTGCCGCTGGTGACGGGCTCCACACTGGACGGTGAGAAGGTCGCGCGGGTCCTGGCCGAGCACGAGGTGACCGGGGTCGTGCACCTGGCCGCGAAGAAGCAGGTCGGGGAGTCGGTGGACCGCCCGCTGCACTACTACCACGAGAACGTCGAAGGCCTGCGCGTCCTGCTCCGGGCCGTGACGGAGGCCCAGGTCCCGTCCTTCGTGTTCTCCTCCTCCGCGGCGGTCTACGGCATGCCGGACGTCGACCTGGTGACGGAGGAGACGCCGTGCGTGCCGATGTCGCCGTACGGCGAGACGAAGCTGGCGGGCGAGTGGCTGGTCCGCGCGACGGGCCGGGCCACCGGCCTGTCCACCGCCTCGCTCCGCTACTTCAACGTGGCCGGCGCGGCCCGCCCCGAACTCGCCGACGTCGGCGTCTACAACCTCGTCCCGATGGTCTTCGAGAAGCTCACGGAGCACGCGGCGCCGCGCATCTTCGGCGACGACTACGCGACCCCGGACGGCACCTGCGTCCGCGACTACATCCACGTGGTCGACCTCGCCGAGGCCCACGTGGCCGCGGCCCGCGCCCTCCAGGCCGAGCCGGGCCGTGCGCTCACGCTCAACATCGGGCGCGGCGAGGGTGTCTCGGTCCGCGAGATGATCGACCGCATCAACGCCGTCACCGGCTACGACCTCCCCCCTGCCGTCGCCCCCCGCCGCCCCGGCGACCCGGCCCGCGTCGTCGCCTCCGCCGACCGCATCACCACCGAACTCGGCTGGAAGGCCAAACACGACGTCCACGACATGATCACCTCCGCCTGGGACGGCTGGGTACGCCTCCATCCGGAAGCGACCCACGACTGACACACCACCCGAACCGCCGGGCCCACCGCACCACGACCCCGACCACCGGCCCGACGACCCTGTCGCCTGAGGCTCTGTCACTCCGTGGGTCTGCGGGCCTGTTTGATCTCCTCGGTGATGGCCCAGGCGTCCGCCACCGGGCCCACGTGGGCGAGTTTGTCGGGGTTGAGGACGAGGCGGATCGCCTGGACGTGGCCGTCGAGGATGTCGAGGGCGAAGGTCTGGAGGACCTTGCCGTTCCGGTCGCGGAAGATCGCGCCGGGCTGGCCGTTGACCTCGTGCTGCTCGCAGGTGACGTCGATCCGGAACAGCAGCGGGACGACGGCGGCGAGGAGGCGGGCCACGTTCTGGGCGCCCAGCACCGCGCGGGCCAGCTGCGGGGCCTTGCCGCCGGCGTCGCCGACCAGCGACACGTCGGCGGCGAGCAGGTCCCGCAGGCCGGCCAGGTCACCTTCGTGGAGGGCCTCGAAGAAACGTGCGGCCAGTTCGTCGCGCTCCCTGCGGTCCGCCTCGAAGCGGGGGCGGCCGTCGGCCATGTGGCGCCGGGCCCGGACCGCCAGCTGGCGGCAGGCGGCCTCCGAGCGGCCGACCGCCGACGCGACCTCGGGGAAGCCGAAGTCGAACACCTCGCGCAGGACGAAGACCGCACGCTCCAGCGGGCTGAGCCGCTCCAGGAGCAGCAGGGCCGCCATCGACACCGAGTCGGCCAGCTCCGCCGACCGCACCGGATCCTCGTAGGGGTCGGCGAGCAGCGGCTCGGGGAACCACGGGCCGACGTACTCCTCGCGCCGGACCCGGGCCGAGCGCAGCACGTCGATCGAGATCCGGGTCACCGCCGCCGACAGGAACGCCTTCGGCGACCTGACCTCGGTCGGCGAGCCGGCGAAGCGCAGCCAGGCCTCCTGGACGGCGTCCTCGGCCTCGCCGACGCTGCCCAGCAGCCGGTACGCGATCGAGAACAGCAGCGGTCGCAGCTCCTGGAACTCCTCGGCCCTGGCCCTGTCCTTCATGTCCACTCCCCCGCCATGTCCACTCCCCCGCTTCCGCAAGCCCGATGTACCCCATGTCCCGGTGCCCGGTCAGGCCCGGCGCCCGGTCGGTTCCGGTGCCCTGTCAGAAGGCGCCCGGGCCGAACCGGCCCACCGCGACGGCCAGCGCCAGCGCCAGGTAGAACAGGTTCAGCGCCACGAACGCCCGCTCGCCGCGCCGGCCATGGGTGATCATCGCGCCGATCATCAGCAGGATCCAGGCGGTGGCGGTCACCGGCACCAGCACCGGCGCGATGCCGGTGACGGCGGGCAGGACCAGGCCCGCCGCGGCCAGGAGTTCGAGGACGCCGAGCGTCCGCACGAAACCGTCGCCGACGTCACCGGTCCAGCCGCCGCCGTGCGCCGCGGCCAGCTTCTCCCGCGGCACGAACGTCTTGCTGATCCCGCCGGCCAGCGCCACCGCCGCGAGCAGCCCGGCGGTGATCCACAGCGCAAGGTTCATCGTCCACTCCCTGATCGAGGATGTCTGCGCCCTCTACGACGAGACGGCCGCCGCGCCTGTGACATCCGCGCCCGAGTGGTTACAGCGCCTTGAGCGCCTCCGTGGTCCCGCGGGCCAGCGCCGCCAGGTACCCCTTCGGCAGCTTCGGGGTGCGGATCACCACCGAGCGCCAGTACAGCGGCCCGGAGATCAGGTCCATGGCCAGGTCGTCGTCGAGGCCCTCGGCGAGCTCACCGCGCCGCTGCGCCGCCTCGATGATCTTGCTGGCGACGCCCTCCTGGCCCTCGCGCAGCGTCTTCTGCATGGCCTCGGCGATGTCGGGGTTGCGTGCCGCCTCGGCCTGCAGGTCCGGGATGATCTGGGAGGCGACCGGATGGCGCAGCGCACGGGACGTGACCTCGTACAGCAGCCGCAGGTCGCCCTCGAGGGAGCCGGTGTCGGGCACCGGCAGGCCCATCACGGCGAGGGCCGAGACGACGTCGAGGACCAGGTGCAGCTTGGAGCGCCAGCGGCGGTAGACGGCGGTCTTGCCGACGCCGGCCCGGCGCGCGATGCCCTCGATCGACATCCGGGCATACCCGACCGCCGCGAGCTCCTCGAAGACGGCGGCCCGGATGGCCTCGGTCACGTCCTCGCGGAGGACGGCCGCCCCGGCGGGGGCTCGTCGGCGCGGACGCGTCTGGGACTCCTCGGCGTTCGTCGTCATGTCTCCCAGCATAGGGGCGTAACGACGAAACGGTTGCGTTCCGACGACACACCGACACCGTGCCGCCACCCGAACGCCGCAACGCGGTCGCGGCACGGTCGCGGCACGGCCGCAGTGCGGTCACGACGCGGTCGCACTGAACACGCCCCAGCTCACCGCCGTACCGAACACGTGACCGCAACACACCACAACGAATCGGTCGCGCCCCGACCTCGAAAGTGTTACGGCACACATCCTTCCGTGACGACGAAACGGTTGCGTTCCGACGCCAACTCGGCCTACGCTCCCGTTGCGACGATACGGTCCCGTCCCGACGTAAGAAAACGTGAAGAGAAGCGTAAGCAAACGCCGGATGTACGGGCCCGGCCCCCGCCGGACGCCGCACCCCCACCCTCCGAGTGAAAGCAGCGGATGTGACCCAGGTTCTCCACACACCGCCCCCGGCCCCGGTCACGGCCGAGGACGACCTCGCGGCACTCGCCGCCCGGCACGGTCTCTCGGTCAGCGGCGCCCGTCCCTCCCTGCCCCAGTACATCGGCCAGCTGTGGGCCCGACGGCACTTCATCGTCGCGTTCGCCACCGCCAAGCTCACCGCCCAGTACGCCCAGGCGAAGCTCGGCCAGGTCTGGCAGGTCATGACCCCGCTGCTGAACGCCACGGTGTACTACTTCATCTTCGGCATCCTGCTGGAGTCCAAGAAGGGTGTGCCGGACTACATCCCGTTCCTGGTCACGGGCGTGTTCATCTGGACGTTCACGTCGAGCTCGATCATGACCGGCACCCGCGCGATCGCCGGCAACCTCGGTCTCGTCCGCGCCCTGCACTTCCCGCGGGCCGCGCTCCCGATCTCCTTCTGCCTCCAGCAGCTCCAGCAGCTGCTGTTCTCCATGTGCGCCCTGGTCGTCATCCTGCTCTGCTTCGGCGTGCCGGTCTCCGCCTCCTGGGTGCTGGCCATCCCGGCGCTGCTCCTGCAGTTCATGTTCAACACCGGCATGTCGCTGATCATGGCCCGCTGGGGCGCCAAGACCCCGGACATCTCCCAGCTGATGCCGTTCGTGCTGCGCACCTGGATGTACATCTCCGGCGTCATGTGGAGCATCGACAAGCTGACCGGCAAGCACAAGGGCATGCCGGACTGGGTGGGTCCGGTCCTCAAGGACAACCCGGCCGCCGTCTACATCGACCTGATGCGCTACTCCCTGATCGACAGCTTCCACGGCAGCCAGCTGCCGCCGCACGTGTGGCTCGTCGCGACCGGCTGGGCCGTGGTCGTCGGAGTCGGCGGGTTCATCTACTTCTGGAAGGCTGAGGAGACGTACGGCCGTGGCTGAGAACCTGAGCGACACCCCCGGCATGGACGAGGCACCCGTCGATCGTGAGCCCCGCACCGTGAGCGACATCCCCACCGTCGTCTGCGACGGCGTCGACATCATCTACCGGGTCAACGGCACCGGCGCCGGACGCGGCTCCGCCACCGCCGCCCTCAACCGCATGCTGCGCGGCAAGAAGCGGGCCGAGAACGCGGCGGGCGTCCGCACGGTGCACGCGGTCAAGAACGTCTCCTTCGTCGCCTACAAGGGCGAGGCGATCGGCCTGATCGGCAGCAACGGCTCCGGCAAGTCGACCCTGCTCAAGGCGGTCGCCGGCCTGCTCCCCGTGGAGAACGGCGCCATCTACACCGACGGCCAGCCCTCCCTCCTCGGCGTCAACGCGGCCCTGATGGGCGACCTGACCGGCGAGAAGAACGTCTACCTCGGCGGCCTCGCCATGGGCATGTCCCGCGAGGAGATCAAGGAGCGCTACCAGGACATCGTCGACTTCTCCGGCATCAACGAGAAGGGCGACTTCATCACCCTCCCGATGCGGACCTACTCCTCCGGCATGGGCGCCCGGCTGCGCTTCTCCATCGCCGCCGCCAAGGACCACGACGTCCTGCTCATCGACGAGGCCCTGGCCACCGGTGACGCGTCCTTCCGCATGCGGTCCGAGGAGCGCATCCGCGAACTGCGCCAGCACGCGGGCACGGTCTTCCTGGTCAGCCACAACAACAAGTCCATCCGCGACACCTGCGAGCGGGTGCTGTGGCTGGAGCGCGGCGTGCTGCGCATGGACGGGCTGACCGAGGACGTCCTCGCCGAGTACGAGGCCTTCACCGGCGACAAGTCCGACAAGACCAAGGCGAAGCCCAAGCCGAAGCCGAAGCCGAAAACCACGCCCCCGGCGCAGGCCGACGCCCCGAGGATCGCCCAGCCTTCCTGACCCGGTCAGCGACAGAGAGAGGCGCCCCGGACCTCACCGGTCCGGGGCGCCTCTCTCTGTCGTACGGCTACGAGTGCGTGCGCAGCAGCGTCCGCATCGTCCGCATGGCCACCGAGAGGTTGGCCAGGTCGAAGGAGTCCGAGCTGCGGATCTCCTCCAGGGTGGTGCGGGCCCGGCCCAGGATCGCGGTGTTCTTCTGCTCCCAGGCCTCGTACCGCTGCTCAGGCGTCGACGTGCCGTTGCCCGCGGCGAGGACGTCGGCGGTGAGCATCGCGTGGGCCGCGTACAGGTCCTCGCGGATGGAGGCGCGGGCCATCGACTGCCAGCGGTCGGCCCGCGGGAGCTCGATGATGCGGTCCATCAGCTGGGTGACGCCGAGCCGGTCGGCGAGGTCGTAGTAGACCTCGGCGACGTCCAGCGGCTCCTTGCCCGTGCGGTCGGCCACCGAGACGATGTCCAGCGCCGGGAAGGCGGAGGAGAAGCCGGCCACGCGGGTCGCGACCTCGGCCGGCACGCCGGCGCCGGACAGCTCGTCGTACACGTGCTGGTACCACTCCAGGTCCGCGCCGCGCAGCAGCTTCGGCAGCTGCTGCCAGACCTGTTCGACCCGCTCGGAGAAGAAGTCGACGGTCTCCAGGAGCTGGAGCGGCTGCGGCCGGTTGTTCAGCAGCCAGCGGGTGCCGCGCTCCACCAGGCGGCGGGAGTGCAGCCGGATCCGGGTCTGGACGGCCGCGTCGACCTTGTTGTCCAGTTCCTCCACCGCGTCCCACACCGGGGCCGAGCGGAAGATCGCGCGGGCCGCGGTCTGCGCCCGGACGATCTCCTCCAGGGAGGCCCCGGTCTCCTCGCGCAGCCGGTGCAGGTAGGTCGTGCCACCGGTGTTGACGGTGTCGTTGACCAGGACCGTGGTGGTGATCTCGCGGCGCAGCGGGTGGGTGGCGAGCGCGGCGGCGAACCGGTCGCGCAGGGCCGTCGGGAAGTACGCGTGCAGCAGGCTGCTCAGGTACGGGTCGTCCGGCAGCGAGGTGGCCAGCAGCTCGTCGGCGACCGTGATCTTCGTGTACGCCAGCAGGACGGCCGTCTCCGGGCCGGTCAGGCCCTGGCCGGTGCCGATGCGCTCGCGGATCTGGCGGTCGGTGGGCAGGAACTCCAGGGCCCGGTCGAGGTGGCCCTCCCTGACCAGGTGGCGCAGGAAGCGCTGCTGGGCGTGGAGCATGTCCCCGGACTGGGCGAGCGCGTTGGCGATCGCCACGTTCTGCGCGTAGTTGTTGCGCAGCACCAGGGCGCCGACCTCGTCGGTCATCTCGGCGAGCAGCTTGTTGCGCTGCTTGACCGTCATGTCGCCGTCCGCGACCACGCCGTTGAGCAGGATCTTGATGTTCACCTCGTGGTCGGAGGTGTCCACGCCGGCGCTGTTGTCGATGGCGTCGGTGTTGATCTTGCCGCCCTGGCGGGCGAACTCGATCCGGCCCAGCTGGGTCAGGCCCAGGTTGCCGCCCTCGCCGACGACCTTGACGCGCAGGTCGGCGCCGTCGACGCGGATGGCGTCGTTGGCCTTGTCGCCGACGTCCGCGTTGGACTCGGTCGACGCCTTGACGTAGGTGCCGATGCCGCCGTTCCACAGCAGGTCGACCGGCGCCCCGAGGATCGCCTTCATCAGGTCGGCCGGGGTCAGCTTGGCGACCTTCTCCTCGATGCCGAGGACCTCGCGGATGTGGCCGTTGACCGGGATGGCCTTGGCGCTGCGCGGGAAGATCCCGCCGCCCGCCGAGAGCAGGTCGGTGTTGTAGTCGCCCCAGCTGGAGCGGGGCAGGTCGAACAGGCGGCGGCGCTCGGCGTAGGAGGTGGCCGCGTCCGGGTTCGGGTCGATGAAGATGTGCCGGTGGTCGAAGGCGGCGACCAGGCGGATGTGCTCGCTGAGCAGCATGCCGTTGCCGAACACGTCACCGGACATGTCGCCGATGCCGACGACCGTGAAGTCCTCGCTCTGGGTGTCGACGCCCAGCTCGCGGAAGTGCCGCTTCACGGACTCCCAGGCGCCGCGCGCGGTGATGCCCATGCCCTTGTGGTCGTAGCCCGCGGAGCCGCCGGAGGCGAAGGCGTCGCCGAGCCAGAAGTTGTAGCTCTCGGCGACCTCGTTGGCGATGTCGGAGAACGTCGCCGTGCCCTTGTCGGCCGCGACCACCAGGTAGGTGTCGTCCTCGTCGTGCCGGACCACGTCCTGCGGGGGCACGACCTCGCCGGCCACCATGTTGTCGGTGATGTCGAGCAGCGCCGAGATGAACGTCTTGTAGCTGGCGATGCCCTCGGCGAGCCACGCGTCCCGGTCCACGCCCGGGTCGGGCAGCTGCTTGGCGACGAAGCCGCCCTTGGCGCCGACCGGCACGATGACGGTGTTCTTCACCATCTGCGCCTTGACCAGGCCGAGGATCTCGGTACGGAAGTCCTCACGCCGGTCGGACCAGCGCAGACCGCCGCGCGCGACCTTGCCGAAGCGCAGGTGCACGCCCTCGACCCGCGGCGAGTACACCCAGATCTCGAACGCCGGGCGGGGCGCCGGGAGGTCCGGGATGGCCTGCGGGTCGAACTTCATGGAGACGTAGGAGTGCGGCTTGCCCTCGGCCGTCTCCTGGAAGAAGTTGGTGCGCAGCGTCGCCTTGATGACGGTCAGGAAGGAACGCAGGATGCGGTCCTCGTCGAGACTCGCCACCTGGTCGAGGGCCGCGTCCAGCTCCTCCAGGAGGGCGTCGGTGATCTCCAGGCCGGCCTTCTGCCGGTCCGGCGACATCCGCGCCTCGAACAGGGAGACGAGCAGCCGGGTGGTGTGGACGTTGTTGCGGAGGGTGGTCTCCATGTAGTCCTGGCTGAACGTGGAACCGGCCTGCCGCAGGTACTTCGCGTACGCCCGCAGCACCATCGCCTGCCGCCAGGTCAGCCCGGCGCTCAGCACCAACGCGTTGAAGCCGTCGTTCTCCGCGAGGCCGGTCCAGGTCGCCGCGAACGCGTCCTGGAAACGCTCCCGGCCGTCGTCGCCGAGGTAGTCGCCGTTGCCGCCGCCGGACACCTTCGGCATGCGCAGCCCGAAGTCGTAGATCCACGCGGTCGTCCGGTCCGCGCAACGCAGTTCGTACGGCCGCTCGTCGATCACCTCGACGCCCAGCCGGTTCAGCACCGGCAGCACGGCCGAGAGGGAGATCGCCGCGCCCTTGCGGTAGATCTTGAAGCGGCGCTCGCCGGGAGCGGCGCCCACCGGCTCGTAGAGGCTGAGCGCGAAGTCGTTGCCCGGCTCCTCGGTGAGGCGCTCCAGGTGGACCAGGTCGGCGACCGCCGCGCGCGGGGTGTGGTCGGCCTTGTAGCCCTCGGGGAAGGAGTTGGTGTAGCGGCGCTGCAGCTCGGCCGCGCGCTCCTCGCCGCACTCGGCGTTGAGCGCCTCGGCGAACGCGTCGGCCCAGGAGCGGGCCGCCTCGACCAGGCGGGCCTCGATGCGGTCCTTGTCGGTGTCGGAGAGCTCGGGCAGCTCGGTGCCCTGCGGGACGCGCACGACGAAGTGCAGCCGGGAGAGGATCGACTCGGTGTTCCAGGCCGTGAAGTCGACGCTGATGCCGCCGAGCTCCTCCTTCAGGATGTCGATGATCCGCAGCCGGACGCCGGTGGTGTAGCGGTCGCGCGGGAGGTAGACGAGGGCCGAGTAGTAGCGGCCGTACTCGTCCTGGCGCAGGTAGAGCCGCAGCCGGCGGCGCTCCTGGAGGTAGAGCACGCTCGTGACGATCGACTCCAGCTCCGGGACCGGGGTCTGGAACATGTCGTCGCGCGGGTAGGTCTCCATGATCTGCATCAGGTCACGGCCGTCGTGGCTGTTGGGCGAGAAGCCCGCCCGCTCCAGCACGGCGTCGACCTTGCGGCGGATCACCGGCACCCGGCGCACCGACTCGGTGTAGGCGGCCGACGAGAACAGGCCCAGGAAGCGCCGCTCACCCACCACGTTGCCGTCCGCGTCGAACTTCTTGACGCCGACGTAGTCCAGGTACGACGGCCGGTGCACGGTCGCCCGGCTGTTGGCCTTGGTCAGGACGAGGAGCTTGTGCTCACGGGCCTTGGCGCGCGCGTCGGCCGGGAGCCGCTCGAAGGAGGGGCTGACCGGGTGGCCCTCCTCGCCGGAGTGCTGCGGGTCGGAGCGCAGGATGCCGAGTCCGGTGCCGGGTACGGCGGCCAGCGAGTCGTCGTCGCGCAGCTGGTACTCGCGGAAGCCGAGGAAGGTGAAGTGGTCGTCGGCCAGCCAGCGCAGCAGCTCGCGGGCCTCCTCGACCTCGGGGCGCGGCAGGTCGGCGGGGACCGGCTCCTCGCCGAGGTCCTCGGCGACGCGGACGGCCGCCTCGCGCATCTTCTCCCAGTCCTCGACGGCCTCACGGACGTCGGAGAGCACGCGCAGCAGGTCGGCGGTGATCTGCTTGAGGTCGGAGCGGTCGGTCTCCCGGTCGATCTCGACGTGGATCCAGGACTCGGTGTACGTGTCGTGCGGCAGTTCCTCGCCGACGGCCGGGGTGGGCAGCACCTCGATCAGCTTGCCGGTGAGGTCGCGGCGGACGGCGATCTGCGGGTGAATGACGACGTGGATCCCGCGGCCCTGCCGGGTCAGCTCGTTGGTGACCGAGTCCACGAGGAAGGGCATGTCGTCGGTGACGACCTCCACCACCGTGTGGGTGCAGGTCCAGCCGTTCTCCTCGACGCTCGGGGTGTGCACCCGGACGTTCGCGGTGCCCTGCGGGCGGGTCTCGGCGAGACGGTAGTGCGAGACGGCCGCGCCGAAGACGTCGACCGGGTCGCGGTCGGCCAGGTCCTCCGGTGCGGTGTGCAGGTAGTAGCGCTGGAGGAACGCGAAGACGGACTCCCGGTCCGCCTCTCCCGTCGTCCCAGTCGGTAGGTGCCCCCCGGCCGGGCTGTTCTCAGCTACCCGGGCGGCCCGATCGAGCAGCTCGGCCTTGGCTTCGTCCAGCTTGGTCTGCATTGTCCTCTGGCTCCTGTCGCGCGCCATTGCGTGACGTAGAAGGAAGTACGGGCTCTTCCCCCTGCGGCTCGACGCCACGGCCGGGTTCTCCGGTCTGCTCCGACGCTATGCCGCAGGGTGAGACGAGCGGGGGGTATTGAGCCATATTTGAGCTGCTCGGCAGGTGTGATGCTGCTCTCGGCAGCGCTCCTGCCTGGGCCGCCTTCGGCGCCCTCCGCCCGGGAAGACCAGCGACCGCCGCCCGGTCACGGAGGTGTTCCGTGCTCACCGGGCGCAGGGCAGGGGCACCGATGCCCCCGCGAACTATCGCGCTGATCACGCCACCAAGGCTATCGCTCCCGACCGGGGGGCCGTCATGAGCCGTATGTGTACAAAACAGGGGGCGGAACTTTGACGTTCTGCACAGGGCGCTGCGCGGGCTTGGCCGACATAGGAGCGGGGGGTGGCTGAAAACGGACGGCGATGGTGCGGGCGCTACCCAGCTGCGGGCAGGCGTGCCGCAGGGCGGCACGGGTGGGCGCAGCGGCACCCGGCCAGCGCCGGTGAGCGTCCCCACCCCCGGCCCCAGCCCACCGGCACCGGCACCGGCACCGGCTCACGCCACCAGCCGCTCCGCCTCCTCCACCGCCTCCGCGAGCGAGTCCACGACCGGTACCCCGACCTCCTCCAGACTCGCCCTCCCGTGCGACCCCCCGGTGTACAGCACCGCCCGCGCCCCCGCCGCCCGCGCCGCCACCGCGTCGTCCGCCGCGTCCCCGATCACCACGGTCCGCCCCGGGGCCACGTCCTCCAGCTGCCGCAGATGCCGCACCATGTGCTCGGCCTTGCTGCCCCCGGACGGCCCGACCCGCCCCTCCACCCGTACGAAGTGCGGCTCGATCCCGAACCCCCGCACCAGCGGGACCAGTTCGTCATGCACGTACATGCTCAGCAGCGACTGGCTGCGCCCCGCCGAACGCCAGCCGGCCAGCAGCTCGGCCGCCCCCTCGGTCAGCCCGCACCTGGCGCGGTGCTCGGCGTAGTACCGGTGGAAGATCACGTCCATGACCTCCCACTCGGCGTCCGTCGGCAGCCGCCCCATCAGCCGCTCGTAGAACTTCGGCACCGGCACGCAGTACAGCGCCCGGTACTGCTCCAGCGTGATCGGCGCGAGGCCCAGCTCGGCCGAGGCCGCGTTCGTCGCCCCGATGATCGCGTCGTTGTCGTGGAACAGCGTCCCGTTCCAGTCCCAGACAATGTGTGCGCTTTCGTGCTTCCCCATGCCAAAAACGCTACCCGCCGCCACTGACAATCAAGACCACGGGCACATCACCGCAGCTCACAGACGCTCCGCCGGCCCCTGTCACCCCTTGCCGGCCCCCGTCGGCCCGCTTCAGCCGTCGGTCCCCACCAGGTTCGGGATCTCCTGCGTGGCGTACCAGAGCAGTTCGTGGTCCTCGGCCCCGTCCACGACGAACTGCGCGTCGTCGTCCCCGCCGTCCGCCGCCTCCAGGGCGACGGCCGCCGCCGTCACGTCCTGCTCCGCGTCGTCGGAGTCGACGTGCACCGAGGCCGCCTTGGCCAGCGCCACGGTGCCGGTCACCCGGACCTCGCCCAGCGCCACCGGGTCGAGCCCGCGGTCCGGGTCGGCCGCCGCCGTACCGTCGGGCACGTCGACGGCGACCACGACCCGGCGCCGCATCGCGTCCGGGTCGGCGGCCAGCAGCCGCAGGGAGGCCAGCGCGGCCCGGTTGAGCGCGGCGTACTCCAGTTCCTCTATGTCGTCGGAGAGGTACCACTCGCGCAGCGCGGGTGTGACGGCGTAGGCGACGAAGGGACCGGTCCCCAGCTCGCCCGTCCTGTGCGCCTCGGCGAGCCCGGGGAGGGTCAGGGGGACGTACACGCGCATGGCTGGGCCGCTCTCTTCCGGACTCGTCGACTCTGCCGTCGACTCTCGACTCTGCTTCGGCACTGCGCCCCGCGGCAGGCCTGGCGCCTTCCGGAGGGCCTTCAGGATACGTGCGGGCGTCCCCTTTCGGGTCCCGGGAGGTGACGTCGGAGGCGTCCACCCGACGCCCCGCGATTCACCCTGTACGGCCGCGCGCCCAGCGGGTTTCCGGCACCCCGGACCACTCGGATAGGTGAACATTCCTGGACCTCCGACACGGACCGCCATCGCCTTGCTGCCGCCGTCTCCGTCCGTACAAGATCCGTAACCGAAAGTTACCGCCCGGTACTCGCCGGGCCCCGCCGAACGGGGACCACCGTGAACAAGGTCATGACCAGGACCGTCCAGCTCCGCCCGGCCGGCCGCCCGCCCGGCCGCCGCGACTCGCGCCGCCCTGGCGCCCCCGCCTCCCGTCGGCCGCTCACGCCTCCGGCGGCCCCGCCGGGCCCGCGCCCTACCGACCTCTTCGCGGAGCGTCTGCTGGCCGTCCTGAGCGGTCGCCGCCCGGTCCACTGGATGCTCCGGCACACGGCGGGACACGCCTACGACGACCTGGCCCGGCTCGCCGAACGCGGCCCCCTGCGCGCCCGCGGCAGCGACCCCGTCGTCCGCGACATCGGCTACTACGTCCCGCGCGCCGGCGCCCTGGAGGTCTTCGCCCGCATCGCCGCGGGCGACCGGCTGCGCGCGCTGGCCTTCCGCCTGGAACAGGGCGCGGACCTGCGCTGGCGCTGCACGGCGGTGGAGATGGGCGGCCCTCACGGCCCTCGCGACCCACGCGCACCGTACGACGACTGATGATCGCGGCGCGACGCGACGCGGCTCGGCCGGGCCGGGCCGCACGCCACAACTACCGCAAGCCGAAGGGCCGGCCCCCCTCTCCAGGGGTGACCGGCCCTTGCGAAGCGCTCGTCTCGTCGGCGCCGGGTTACTTCCTGCGGCCCCGGCGGCTCTTCGCCTGCTTGCGGCGCTCGGCGCGGGTCAGGCCGTCGGCCTCGGAGCGGGCCGGCTCGTCCTCGTCGTAGTCGAAGTCGCCCTCGACGAGGCCGCCCTCGCCGTCCACCGTGGCCGCCGAGAAGTGCATGCCCCGGCGCTGCGGCGCCTCAAGACCCTTCGCGCGGATCTCGGGACGGGAGCCCGCCTGGGCCGGCACCGCGTCCTGGACGCCCTCCGCGGTCTCGGTGTCCTCGACCGGGACCTCCTCGACCTGCTGCTCGACCTGGACCTCCAGGTTGAACAGGTAGCCGACGGACTCCTCCTTGATGCCGTCCATCATGGCGGTGAACATGTCGAAGCCCTCGCGCTGGTACTCGACCAGCGGGTCCTTCTGGGCCATCGCGCGCAGGCCGATGCCCTCCTGGAGGTAGTCCATCTCGTAGAGGTGCTCGCGCCACTTGCGGTCCAGGACCGACAGCACGACCCGGCGCTCCAGCTCACGCATGATCTCGGAGCCGAGCTGCGTCTCGCGCGACTCGTACTGCTCGTGGATGTCGTCCTTGATGGACTCGGAGATGTACTCGGCGGTCAGGCCCGCGCGGTCGCCGGCCGCCTCCTCCAGCTCGTCGACGGTGACCTTGACCGGGTAGAGCTGCTTGAAGGCGCCCCACAGGCGGTCGAGGTCCCAGTCCTCCGGGAAGCCCTCGGCGGTCTCCGCGCCGACGTACGCGTCGATCGTGTCGTCCGTGAAGTGCTGGATCTGCTCCTGCAGGTCCTCGCCCTCCAGGACGCGGCGGCGCTCGCCGTAGATGACCTCGCGCTGCCGGTTGAGCACCTCGTCGTACTTCAGGACGTTCTTACGCGTCTCGAAGTTCTGCTGCTCGACCTGCGACTGCGCGGAGGCGATCGCGCGGGTGACCATCTTGTTCTCGATCGGCACGTCGTCCGGCACGTTGGCCATGGACATCACGCGCTCGACCATCTGGGCCTTGAACAGGCGCATCAGGTCGTCGCCGAGGGAGAGGTAGAAGCGGGACTCGCCGGGGTCGCCCTGACGGCCGGAACGGCCACGCAGCTGGTTGTCGATCCGGCGCGACTCGTGCCGCTCGGTACCGAGGACGTAGAGCCCGCCGAGGTCCTTGACCTCCTCGAACTCGGCCTTGACCGCCTGCTCGGCCTTCTCCAGGGCGGCGGGCAGCGCCTGCGCCCACTCCTCGATGTGCTCCTCGGGGTCGAGGCCGCGCTGACGCAGCTCCGCCTCGGCGAGGTCCTCGGGGTTGCCGCCGAGCTTGATGTCCGTACCACGGCCGGCCATGTTGGTGGCCACCGTGACGGCGCCCTTGCGGCCGGCCTGGGCGACGATCGAGGCCTCGCGCTCGTGGTGCTTGGCGTTGAGCACCTCGTGCTGGATGCCGCGCTTGGAGAGCTGCTGCGAGAGGTACTCCGACTTCTCGACGGAGGTCGTGCCGACCAGGATCGGCTGGCCCTTCTCGTGCTTGTCCGCGATGTCGTCGACGACCGCCTCGAACTTGGCGATCTCGGTGCGGTAGATCAGGTCCGACTGGTCCTTGCGGACCATCGGCCGGTTCGTCGGGATCGGGACCACGCCGAGCTTGTAGATCTGGTGGAACTCTGCGGCCTCGGTCATGGCCGTACCGGTCATGCCGGACAGGCCGGGCTGTTCCTTGCCGTTGTGGTCGTGGCGCTTGTAGAGGCGGAAGAAGTTCTGCAGGGTGATCGTGGCGAGCGTCTGGTTCTCGTCCTTGATGTCCACCCCTTCCTTCGCCTCGATCGCCTGGTGCATGCCCTCGTTGTAGCGGCGGCCGGCGAGGATACGGCCGGTGTGCTCGTCGACGATCATGACCTCGCCGTCCATGACGACGTAGTCCTTGTCCTTCTTGAAGAGCTCCTTCGCCTTGATGGCGTTGTTCAGGTAGCCCACCAGAGGCGTGTTCACCGACTCGTAGAGGTTGTCGATGCCCAGCCAGTCCTCGACCTTGGAGACACCGGACTCGTGGATGGCGACGGTGCGCTTCTTCTCGTCGACGTCGTAGTCGCCGGTCTCCTCCTGGCCCTTGAGCGGGTTGCCGGCCTCGCCCTTCTTCAGGCGCAGGACCAGCTTGGCGAAGTCGCCGTACCACTTGGTGGCCTGGTCGGCCGGGCCGGAGATGATCAGCGGCGTACGGGCCTCGTCGACCAGGATGGAGTCGACCTCGTCGACGATGGCGAAGTTGTGGCCGCGCTGGACGAGCTCGTCCTGGGCCCACGCCATGTTGTCGCGCAGGTAGTCGAAGCCGAACTCGTTGTTCGTGCCGTACGTGATGTCGCACGCGTACTGGTCGCGGCGCTGGGCCGGCGTCATGTTGGCGAGGATGCAGCCGACGGAGAGGCCCAGGAACTTGTGGACGCGGCCCATCATCTCGGAGTCGCGCTCGGCCAGGTAGTCGTTGACCGTGATGAGGTGGACGCCCTTGCCCGCCAGCGCGTTGAGGTACGCGGGCAGGGTGCCGACGAGGGTCTTGCCCTCACCGGTCTTCATCTCGGCCACGTAGCCCAGGTGGAGGGCCGCGCCGCCCATGATCTGCACGTCGTAGTGGCGCTGGCCGAGGGCGCGCTTGGCGGCCTCGCGGACGGTGGCGAAGGCCTCGGGGAGCAGGTCGTCAAGGCTCTCGCCGTCTTCGTACCGCTGCTTGTACTCATCGGTGAGGGCCCGCAGCTCGGCGTCGGAGAGGTCGACGAAGTCCTCTTCGATGGAGTTGACCTGGTCCGCGATGCGGTGCAGCTTGCGCAGGATCTTGCCTTCGCCTGCACGCATGATCTTCGAGAGGACGGACACGGGGGTTTGTCTCCTTGCCGGTCGGGCCTGGGAGGGTCGGTTTCCATTTGACGTACTGAGCAACGGCCATCGTATGCGAGGACCCGGCCGTGTCGGGAGGCCTGTCGGCCCGACGGCCGTCCGCCGCTTTCCTGAGGGCCCTGCGAGCCCGTTTCACGCTTCATCCGGGACAACGGCCGGGGCAGGCGGATAGTGCCGCGCGGGAGCCAGGAATTGCGCGAAATGTGATCACTCGCTCACGGAGAGCGAAAACGATGGCGTAGCGGATGCCCCGGCGAGCAGAATCAGCCGATGGAACCCGTCACGCTCACCACCCCTCGTCTGCTGCTGCGCGCGGTCGGCCCGCAGGACACCGACGCGGTGTACGCGGCCGTCCAGGACCCCGACATCCAGCGCTGGACGACGATTCCCTCGCCCTACCTCGCCGAGCATGCCCGGAGCTTCACGGAGCAGATGGTCCCCGACGGCTGGGCGGAGGGCTCGATGTTCACCTTCGGCGTCTTCCTGCCGACGGGCGGGCTGGCCGGGATGCTCGCCCTGACCATGCGCTCGCTGGGGACGGCCGAGGTGGGTTTCTGGACCGCCAAGGAGCACCGCGGCCACGGCTACACCGTCGAGGCCACCCTCGGCGCCGCCCGCTGGGCGTTCACACGGATGGCGATCGACCGGGTCGAATGGCGTGCCGAGGTCGGCAACCACGCCTCCCGCGCGGTCGCCGAACGCGCGGGCTTCACCGTCGAGGGCACCCTGCGCTCCTCCCTCAACAACAAGGGCGTACGACGCGACTGCTGGGTCGGCTCCCTGCTCCCCTCGGACCTGGGCCTGCCCTCCGCGGCGCCCTACCTGCCGGCCCCCTCACAGGGCTGAAACCCCTGCTCGTGCCGGGCTGTCAGTGCCACCCTCTATCGTCCGACCCATGACGACCCTCCCGCGCCCCGCCGCCGCCCTCTCGGCGGACGAGGCCCGCCGAATCGCGCTGAAGGCACAGGGCTTCCTCGGTGCCCCCGACCGCCGCTCCGGCGTCCGGGGCGTGCTCCGCCACCTCGGCGCGGTCCAGCTGGACACCATCTCGGTCCTCGCCCGCTCTCACGAGCTGATCCCGTACGCCCGCCTCGGCCGCGTCGGCCGCAAGGCGGTCGAGGACGCCTACTGGCAGGCCGGATCTCCGGGCGCGTCACCGGCACGACCGCACGCCTTCGAGTACTGGTCGCACGCGGCCTGCATCCTCCCCATCGAGGAGTGGCCGCACTTCGCCTTCCGCCGCCGCGCCTACCGTGGCCGCCCGCACTGGAACCACGATCTCCCCGACGGCGTCTACGACCAGGTCATCAAGCAGCTGCGCGGCGAAGGCCCGCTCACCGCGACGGAGCTGGGCGGCGCGAAGAGGACCAGCGAGTGGTGGGACTGGTCCGGCACCAAGGTCGCCGTGGAGCGCGCGCTGATGTACGGCGAGGTGGTGTGCGTCGAGCGGCGCGGCTGGAAGCGGGTGTACGACCTGGCCGAGCGCGCGGTCCCGGGTGAGCTGCTCCACGACGAGCTGGACGACACCGAGTGCCTGCGCCGCCTGGTCCGGCTGGCCGGGCAGTCGCTCGGCGTCGGCACGCGCGCGGACATCGCCGACTACCACCGGCTCAAGGGCGAACAGGTCGACGCGGTGATCGCCGACTCCGGTCTGGTCCCGGTGGAGGTGGAGGGGTGGGGCAAGCCCGCCTGGGCGGACCCGGCGGCCCTGGCCGCGCCCCCGCGCGGCCGGCACCGTACGACGCTGCTCTCCCCGTTCGACTCGCTGATCTGGGACCGGGCGCGCACGGAGCGGATCTTCGGCTTCACCCACCGCCTGGAGGCCTACGTCCCGAAGCCGAAGCGGGTGCACGGCTACTACGCGATGCCGGTGCTGGCCGGCGGCCGGCTGGTGGGCCGGGTGGACCCGGCGCGCGAGGCCGGCGGCATCCTGGTGGCCCGCCAGGTCACGCTGGACGGCCCGAAGGCGGTCCCGGCGGTGGCGGAGGCGCTGGTCGAGGCGGCGAGCTGGGTGGACTGCATGACGGTGCGCGTGGAGCGCGTGGACGCCCCCGAGCTGCGCGAGCCGCTCCTCAAGGAAGTGACCCGCGCCCTGATCGCCGCGCTGCGCTGAACCGGTTCCGGCGCCGGCACCCGGCGCCGACGCCGACGGCCTCAGCGGATCTCGAGGATCTTCTCCCGCATCGCGTAGACCACCGCCTCCATCCTGGAGTGCAGCTGCAGCTTCTCCAGGATGTTGCGCACATGGTTCTTCACGGTGTTCTCGGAGATGAACAACTCCTTCGCGATATCGCGGTTGTTCATTCCCGTGGCGACCAGCTTGAGCACTTCGAGTTCACGGTCGGTCAGCCGCGGCGCCGGCACCAGCCGGCGCTCGTCGGTGCGCTGGATCATCGACTTGAACTCGGTGAGGAGTTTCGACGCCATGGACGGGCTGATCTGCGACTGTCCGTCGGCCACCGCGCGAATCGCGGTGGCCACCTCGTCGGTGGAGATCTCCTTGAGGAGGTATCCGGTCGCGCCCGCCTTGATCGCCTCGTAGAGGTCGGCCTCTTCGTCGCTGATCGTCAGCATGATGATCTTCGCGCTGGGTGCGACCTCCTTGATGGAGGTGCAGGCCTCGATACCGCCGCGCTTGGGCATCCGGACGTCCATCAGCACGATGTCGGGCAGCAGGTCGGCGGCCTTGTCGACGGCCTCCGCGCCGTCGCCCGCCTCCCCGACGACCTGGATGTCCTCCTCGGCGGCGAGCACGATCTCCAGGCCGCGGCGGAAGAGGGCATGGTCGTCGACGACAAGGACTCTGATCGGTTCCTTGCGTGGAGTACCGCCCGCGTCCGGGCCCATGCCGACGACGCCGCCGTCGGCATCACCGTCCCGCATCGGTCCGAAGCTGTCCGCCATCGTTCCTCCCCCTGAAGGCTGTGGCCTGTGGTGCTGTGCCATCCGCCAACCCAAGGCAGTGGCCCACCGGTTGGGCCACCCTGGCCATGATTCCATGCCCGGGCGACAACGGGGTGACCGAGCGGGGCGCGAAGTGGTCGCACACCGGTGCCCCTGGGGGCGCACACGCGCTTCCAGGGGCACAGGCTCAGCTGCCGACCGGGCCGGTCAGCCGCCCAACGTGCCTCCCGCCGCGGGCGGTTGCGCCTGGGCGACCATCGGGTCCGTGTTCAGGTGGATGACGCCGTAGTCGTACGCGTGCCGCCGGTAGACGACACTCGGCTCCTTGGTCTCGGAGTCGACGAACAGGTAGAAGTCGTGTCCGACCAGCTCCATCTCGTAGAGAGCCTGGTCGAGGGTCATCGGGGCGGCGACATGCGTCTTCTCGCGGACGATGAGGGGGCCTTCGCCCTGCACCTCGAGGGAGCCCATCTTCTTGGTGGGCACTCCGTCCGCGTCCTCGGAGTGGACGGGGCTGCCGTTCCCGTTGAGCGTCGCCGCGCCCGGGACGTGGTCGGCGACCTCGGCGGCCGGGATCCGCCGTGCGCCGCGGCGCGAGAACCGCTTGTCGTGCTGCTTGCGCAGCCGCGCGTCCAGCTTCTCCGCCGCCAGGTCGAGTGCCGCGTACGGGTCACTGGCCGCTGCCTCCGCCCGGATCACCGGACCGCGGGAGCGGAGCGTGATCTCCACTCGATCGCAACGGTCGGCCTGTCGGGGGTTGGGCTCCTTGGACACCTCGACGTCGAGGCTGATCACCTTGCCGTCGAGCTTCTGGATCTTCTCCAGCTTCAGCTTCTCGGCCACGTGCTTGCGGAACCGCTCGGGCACCTCGGTCTTGCGGCCCTTGACGACGATGTCCACGCAGAACTCCGTTCCCGGATCACTCCGCTGCACTGCGGAGCATCTCCCTTTTGCACCCAGCTCCGGTGAACCCCGGAGCCTCGGACTCGGCGACTTCACCTCCTCCTCCCCCATGGGCAAGATCTGCACCCCAGCACCGCGATGATTGCGGAAAACCCGCGGCACGGCATTCGGATAGGGGAGACATGGCCTGCGGCTTTCTCCCTCACAACCGAACATATCTCGCCCGGACGGATGTCGTCACCCTCTACTGATGCGTACCTCCATTCAGGTGAATTGACCCCGTCACTACCTGCAACGATGTACGTCCACGGTCAGTTCCGGTTCATTTCGAAAGAATCCGGTGCCGCCGCGACCACAGCGGCACGGACCGGCCCCGCAAGGCCGTTCACCTGGGCCATTCCCGATACGTTCCGTGCCCACTTCGCTCGCTCTTCCCCTGGTCCGGTCTTCCGTTCCTCCCTTCCTTCCCAAGCCGCGCGCCGATACACAGCCGTTGTCGCTTCTCCCGTCCCTTCGGCCCCGGCAGCCTCCCGCATCGCACGCGCCGCCTCGGCGAGGGTGGCGCCCGTGGTGACGAGGTCGTCGACGAGGACCACCCGGCCCCCGGCCAGCAGCCGGGCACCGCCCGCCGTCACCTCCAGCGCGCCCGCGAGATTCACGAACCGCTGCCGGGCGTTGAGCCCCGACTGGTCGGCGACGGCCCTCCGCTGCCGCAGCACCGGGACCACCCGGGCTGCGGCCCCGGAGCGCCGCAGCTCCGCGGCTGCCGCGAGGGCGATCCGCCGCACCGGGTCGTGCCCCCGCGCCCGCACGGCCCACGGCGCCGACGGCACGGGCACGAGCAGCACGGGCCCGGAGGCACCCGCGCCACCCTCCGTACCGCTCCACGAGGCGACGATCCGCACGGTCCGACCATCGCGCAGCCCGGCCCGCACCGCTCCCGCGAGCGCCGTGCCCAGCGCCCCGGCGAGCGCCAGCGCACCGCGCTCCTTGTGGGCGAGGAGAGCCGTCCGTACCTCGTCCGCGTAAGGCGCCGCCGCGTACACCGCCGGCAGCCCGGGCGGCTCCGGCACCGGTCGCACCCGGCGCGGTACGGCCCCGTCCAGGGCGGCACGGCACGCGTCGCAGAGCACCGTGCGAGGCGTCCCACAGCCTCCGCACTCGGCCGGTAGCACCAGGTCGGTGAGGTCCTGCCACCACCCCCGCATGTGCCCACTGTGCCAACGACCGGCCCGACCGGCCACCCCTGTGGACAACCGCCTGTGGACAACTCCGTGCGGCACGCACACCTCGTCACCCACACGGGTGAGCACGGGTGAGAAGGAGCGCGTTGCCGCCCACGAAAACGGCCGCCCCGCCGGCTCGACGCCGGACCGGGACGGCCGCTCACGCACGGCTCGGGACTCAGCCCGGATAGACCGGCGCCGACCCGTCCTTGACCACCTTCTGCCACTGGTCCCCGGACGGCAGCCGGACGATCCCGTCGTCCTGCGAGTCGGCCACCAGCGGCACCCGGTCGTCCTCGGACGCGGCGATCGCCAGGACACCCGTGAGCGCCGCGGGCGCGGGCCCGTCCGGCGTGGAGCCGTCGACCTGGACGTACCGCGTCTGCTGCACGCCGCCCTGCTCGCGCCCGACCACCACGAGCCTGCTGTCCCCCGCCCAGGACATCGCGGTGACCTCCTCGGATCCGGGGGTCGCGGAGCGCAGCTCGAGGACCGAGACCTCCTGCTGGTCGTCGGACTTGGTGCGCTCGATCCGCCCGACGAGCAGCGACTGCTTGCCGTCCTTCTCGACGACGAGCGCGATCCGCACCCCGTCCGCGGCGACCCGCACGTCCTCGATACGGCCGTCCAGTTCGGGGATCTGCACGGCCACAGGCTGGCCGACCCCCTGCGCCAGCATGTACAGCTGCGGCTTGGCGGGGTCCCGGTCGGCCACCCACAGGTCACCGCGGGCGTCCCAGCTCGGCGCCGTCAGCCGGTCCTTCTCGGTCGCACCGTGACTGGTGAGCACGGCGCCGCCCAGCGAACCGTCCGACGCGAGCGAGGTGACGTACAGCGCCCTGCCGTCGCTGCCGACCCCGGCCGCGGTCCGCTCGTCGCGGGCGACCGCCACCGACCGCAGCGGCTTGGTGCCCGCGCCGAACGGGCCGGGCACCGCCACCGCAGTCGTGCTGGTGCCACCGGTCGTCATCCGCACCAGCCGGTGCTTGCCGTCGAGGAAGTACAGGTAGTCGGGGCGCTTGGTGGAGGCCCGCCAGGCGGTCGCCTCGGCCTGCTCCTCGGTGACCTCGCACATGTGGGCGCCGTTGACGGACCGCAGCGCCACCGAGTCCACGGTGGGCGTCAGGTTGCGCAAGGTGAAGAGCAACTGGGTCGCCATCTCGCCGCACTTGGCGGAGCCGATCCGGGACGCCTTGACGTTCAGCGGCACCGTGAGCTGGTTCTGGTCGTCCGGCGTCAGCCCGGACACGCCCTTCTTCAGCGCCGTGCCGGTCGGGAAACTCGACCGGACCACCGGGCCGAGCCAGGCGGTGGGACCGCTGAGCAGCGAGCGCACCAGCTGGGTCGTCGGATCCACCCGGCTGCGCACGAAGACGGGATCCGCGACCGCCACCGGCTGCCCGGTCTCCCCGGCGGACGTGTCCGAGGCGAAGTAGTACTTGTCGACCGACGTGTAGTTGCGCTGGAAGTCGGACTTGCCCATCACGACTCCCTGCGGCAAGGAGTCGATCCGCCACTGGCCGCTCTTGGCGTCCCTCGTCAGATGCACCGTCCTGCGGTACGCCCCGTCCGCGGGCGCGTACGCCTGCTGCGCGTCGACGGTGGCCACCCGGCTGCCCTGCAGCATGTAGGTGATGCTGTTCGTGCCCTCACGGTTCGCCGGCCGCGGGTCCGTCTGGATGCTCGGCCCGTTCGCCAGCACCATCGCCTGCGACTCCGGCTCCCAGGACTTCGCAGCCGCCTTGGTCAGGTACTTGCGCGCCGTGTCGTAGTTCGGGTCGTCGCTGGTCAGGGCCTCCAGGAAACCCTGCACGATCTCCGTGGACGACGCGTCCTGCTGCGGCGGCATGGCGAAGACCCGCACCTGCGTGTCCTGCCGTGGCGTCGACTCGACGTCCCGCAGGTCGCCGCTGTCCGGCATGGAGGCACAGCCCGCCAGAACCACGACCCCACAGGCGGCGTACGCCACCGCGCGCGCCGGCCGGCGCCGGGCGCTCCCCTCGCGGTCAGCGCCCACGAAATGCCTCCCCTGGCTTGTTCGACTCGTCCGCCCCGCCGCCCTGGCCCGGCTCGGGCGTGCCCTCCTGACGCCGGGCGCCCTGCGCCGGGCGGGGCACCACGCGCGCGCCGTTGCCGGGCAGCGCGGTCGGGTCGGCGGTGGGGGCCACGGCGGCCATCCGCTGTGCCATCGGCGCGAGCGACGACGCCTGACCGCCGCCGGGCTGCACCGGCACGGTGGCCCGCTTGTCCTCGCCGCCGCCCGGCAGACCTGCCTCGCCGAGTCCCCGGTTGCGCCGGGAGTCCTTGGGCTCCAGGGGTATCGGCGAACCCCGCAACGGCTCGTCCGCCGTCCTGGGGAGCGTCAGCCGGAACTGCGAGCCGCCGCCCGGTTCCCCCCACGCCTGCAGCCAGCCGCCGTGCAGCCGCGCGTCCTCCAGGGCGATCGACAGCCCCAGGCCCGTACCGCCCGTGGTACGCGCGCGTGCCGGGTCGGCCCGCCAGAAACGGCTGAAGACCCGGGTCGCCTCGCCGGGCTTGAGCCCGACCCCGTAGTCGCGTACCGCGATCGCGACCGCCCCGCCGGCCGAGGCCAGTTTGACGACGACGTCCTTGCCCTCGCCGTGCTCGACGGCGTTGACGACCAGGTTGCGCAGCACCCGCTCGACGCGCCGGGCGTCCGCCTCGGCCACCACGGGCTGCAGATCGCCGAGCACGCGTATGTGCGTGCCCTTGCGCTCCGCGAGCGGCGCGGCCCCGCTGACCACCCGCCGCACGACCTCCCTGAGGTCTATCGGCTCGGCCTCCAGCGCCGCCGCACCCGCGTCGAAGCGGCTGATCTCCAGCAGGTCGGCGAGGAGCGACTCGAACCGGTCCAGCTGGTCGGCGAGCAGCTCCGCGGACCGCGCGGTCACCGGGTCGAAGTCCTCGCGGGCCTCGTGGATGACGTCGGCCGCCATCCGGACGGTCGTCAACGGCGTCCGCAGCTCGTGCGAGACGTCCGACACGAACCGGCGCTGCATCCGCGACAGGTCCTCCAGCTGCTGGATCTTCAGCTGGAGGTTCTGCGCCATCTTGTTGAAGGCCTCGCCGAGCCGCGCGATGTCGTCCTCGCCGGTGACCTTCATCCGCTCCTGGAGCCGCCCGGCCGACAGCCGCTCGGCGATCCCGGCCGCCATCCGCACCGGCGTGACGACCTGCCGTACGACGAGCCAGGCGATGGCCCCGAGAAGGACGACGACGAACAGCCCGGCAGTCGCCAGCGTGCCCTTGACCAGGCTGAGGGACTTCTCCTCCTGGGTGAGCGGGAAGAGGTAGTACAGCTCGTACGGGTCGTTGTTCGGATCGCTGACCTGCTTGCCGATGACCAGCGCGGGCTGCGACTCCTTGTCGTCCGTGTAGATGATCCGGGTATAGCTCTGCGCGGCCGTCGTGTTGCCGTTGACCCGCGTGCGCAGGTCGTCGGGCACGCTGGCCGTCGGGTCGACCTGCCCGGAGGCCCGGGTGCGCCCGCCGCCGCTGTTGTTGTCGCCCGCGGGCAGCGTGACCACGTCGAAGGCGCCCTGGCCGCCGCTGGAGAGGGACTCGACGAGGTCACTCATCCACGAGGTGACGTTCTGCGACTGCCGCCCGTCCACCGACTCCGCGGTGTCACCGGTGCCGGTCGCGGCCTCGTCGGCCTTCTGCTTGGCCACCGCGAACCCACCGGTGGCCTGGCTCTGCGAGGCCTTCACCTTGGCGTCCAGCAGGCCGTTGCGCACCTGCCCGATGACGACGAAACCGAGCAGCAGGACGACGCCCAGCGACATCAGCAGAGTCGTGACGACGACCTTGAGCTGGATGTTGCGCCGCCACAGCCGCATGACCGGCAGCAACGGCCGCCGCACCCAGCGCATGAACAGGCGCAGCACCGGGCTGCCCTGAACCCCGCCCTGGAGCAGGCCGCCCTCGAAGAGCAGCCGCCAGCGCGAACCGAACCGCTTCCCGCCGGCAGGCCGCTCCGGACGGTCCCCGGACCGGCCGGGGGCCGAAGCGGCACTGTCACCGGACATGTCAGCTCGGTCCCGCCTTGTATCCGACACCACGCACGGTCACCACGATCTCCGGCCGCTCCGGGTCCTTCTCGACCTTGGAGCGCAGCCGCTGGACGTGAACATTGACGAGGCGGGTGTCGGCCGCGTGCCGGTAGCCCCAGACCTGCTCCAGGAGCACCTCACGGGTGAACACCTGCCACGGCTTGCGGGCGAGCGCGACCAGCAGGTCGAACTCCAGCGGGGTCAGCGCGATCGACTGCCCGTCCCGCTTCACCGAGTGCCCGGCCACGTCGATGACCAGGTCACCTATGGCGAGCTGCTCCGGCGCCGGCTCCTCCGACCTCCGCAGCCGGGCCCGGATCCGGGCGACCAGCTCCTTCGGCTTGAACGGCTTCACGATGTAGTCGTCCGCGCCCGACTCCAGGCCCACGACCACGTCGACGGTGTCGCTCTTCGCCGTGAGCATCACGATCGGCACCCCGGACTCCGCCCTGATCAGACGGCACACCTCGATACCGTCCCGGCCGGGCAGCATCAGGTCCAGCAGCACCAGGTCGGGCTTGGTCTCACGGAAAGCGGCCAGCGCCTTGTCACCGTCGGCTACGAAAGACGGCTCAAAACCTTCACCACGCAGCACGATGCCGAGCATCTCGGCCAGTGCGGTGTCGTCGTCGACGACAAGGACTCGTCCCTTCATAAACGACATCATCCCATTCTCATAACAGTGAAGGTTGCGCAGGTGACCAGGGTCACCGGCCTGTGACCTTAGCCGTACCGGGCGGTCACTGTCTGCCCCCGTCCGTCGTCGCCGATGTCAGCGACGGATGTCAGCCCGCCCGGACCGTGACGGACGGCCCCGGGCTCACGCCTCGGTGGCCGCATCGGCGGTCAGCCGTGGTCTGTCCGGAAGTAGCGCCCACCCCGGATCAGCCCAGAACGTGGCGTGGCCGGGCACACAGCTCCGCAAGAGCCTCGGCCGTCACGGGCGAAACGACGCCTGCCTCGGTGACGATCGCCGTCACCAACTCGGGCGGCGTCACGTCGAACGCCGGGTTGTACGCCTGCGTCCCCAGGGGCGCCACCGGAATCCCGCCGCCCGCTCCCGCCACCGGCGCCTGCACCACTGTGACCTCGGTCACCTCGTATCCGGGGCGCTGTTCGACCTCGATGGACGCCCCGTCAGGTGTCTCCGGATCCACCGTCGTCAACGGCGCCACCACGATGAACGGCACATGGTGGTAGCGCGCGAGCACCGCGAGCGGATAGCTCCCCACCTTGTTCGCCACCGATCCGTCGGCCGCGATCCGGTCCGCCCCGATCAGCACCGCGTCCACCTCCCCCGCCGCGAACAGCGAACCGGCCGCGTTGTCGGTGAGCAGGGTGTACGCCATGCCGCTGCGAGCCGCCTCGTACGCCGTCAGGCGCGCACCCTGCAGCAACGGCCGCGTTTCGTCCACCCAGAGCCGCCGCAGCCGCCCCGCCCGGTGCGCCCCGAGGGCCACCGCGAACGCCGTGCCCTCACCGCCCGACACCAGCGAACCGGTGTTGCAGTGGGTGAGGATCCGGTGCCCTCCGCCGGGCAGCAGTTCCTCCAGCAGCGCCAGCCCGTGCTCGGCCATCCGGGCGCTGGCCTCGGCATCCTCCCGGTGCAGCGCCCGCGCCGCAACCAGCGCCGCCACGGCCGCCACCCCGCTGTCCCCGCCCTCGGCCAGGGCGGACCGGTACGCCGACACGGCCCGGTGCACGCCGACGGACAGGTTCACCGCCGTGGGCCGGGCGCCCGACAGCGCCACCGCGGCCTCGTCCACGTCGAAGCCCCGCACCGCGGCGAGCGCCACACCGTACGCGCCCGCTATCCCCAGCAACGGCGCCCCGCGCACCGCGAGCGAACGGATCGCCTCGACCAGCGCCGACGCGTCCGTGCACACCAGCTCGACCTCCTCCGCCGGCAGTCTGGTCTGGTCGAGGAGGACCACCACAGGACCTTCGGGTGGCTCCTCCCACCGGATCACCGGCATTCCCGTCGGCCGCTTGTCCTCGCCGGTTCGCGCGTACTGATCAGCCATGCGTTCAGTCTGCCCCGTATCCGGCGGACAATTGAAGGTGCGCAGCCGCTACCGCGGCCGGTCACTGGGCGCCCACCCCATGGCACGATGGCAGCCAACCTGCCACCGCGCTCGCGGACGGGCACCGTGAAGGAGCTTCGATGAACGACACTCCGGGCTGGGCCTCGCCCGGATCCGCCCCGTCCGACGGGCAGGAACCCGGCGCGTCCGCCCCTGCCGACCGCCCCGTCCCCGCAGGGCCCGTCGAACCGCCCGCCGAACAGCCGGGCACGGATCCACAGGGCACCGGCTCGCAGTGGTCCAAGGAACAGCCGCCGCCCGGCCAGTGGTCCGCGCCCACCGGCGCCCCGGCACCAGGCCAAGCACCGCCGCCCCCACCCCCCGGCCCCGGCTGGGGCGGCCGTCCCCCCGGCGGCGGTTACGGAGGCTACGGCGGACCCGGAGGCTACGGCGGAGGACCGGGCGGATACGGCCCGCCCGGCGGATACGGCGGACCCGGCGGATACGGAGCCTGGGGCGGCGGCTGGGGCGGTCCCCCGCCCGCCGCCAAGCCCGGCGTGATCCCGCTCCGCCCGCTCGGCGTCGGCGAGATCCTCGACGGCGCCGTCTCCACCATGCGCACCTACTGGCGCACGGTCCTCGGCATCTCGCTGACGGTCGCCGTCATCACCGAGGTCGCGGTGATCCTCCTGCAGGGCCTCGTCCTGAACGACACCGAGACCACCGACGCCCTCAACGACCCGAGCGCCTCCCTCACCGAGATCAGCCGTGCCGCCGGAGAGGTCGCCCTCAGCTCGGGCGCCGTCCTGCTGATCACCCTGGTCGGCACCATCATCGCGACAGCCCTGCTGACGACCGTCACCAGCCGCGCCGTGCTCGGCAAGTCCGTGACCATCGCCGAGGCCTGGCGCGACGCCCGCCCGCAGGTCCTCAAGCTGTGCGGCCTCATCCTCCTGACCGGGCTCATCGCGGTCGGCGTCCTGCTCGTCGGCGCACTGCCCGGCATCGTCGTCGCGATCGCCGGCGGCCCGGGCGGCGCCATCGCCGCCCTGCTCGTCCTCGGCATCCTCGCCGGTGCCGTCGTCACCGTGTGGCTGATGGTCCGCTTCTCGCTGGCCTCGCCCGCGCTGATGCTGGAGAAGCAGAGCATCACCAAGTCGCTGGGCCGCTCCACCAAACTCGTCCGCGGCACCTGGTGGCGGGTCTTCGGCATCCAGTTCCTCGCCTCGATCATCGCCAACATCGTCTCGTCGCTCGCCGTGGTCCCCTTCACCCTGATCGGGGCCTACGCCGGCGGCCACGGCCTGACCGGCTTCCTGGAGAACACCAACGACAACTACGGCTGGACGTTCCTCGTCATCAGCGGCATCGGCTCGGTGATCGGCTCCATGCTCACCTTCCCGATCAACGCGGGCGTCACCGTGCTCCTCTACATCGACCAGCGCATCCGCCGCGAGGCCCTCGACCTCGAACTGGCCCGCGCCGCAGGCGTCGAGAACTACGGCGCCGGCACCCCCGGCACCGTCCCGGGGAGCTGATGCGGTGAGCCCGACGGGGGGAGTCCTCACAGCGGTGCCCGCAACCCTGCCACGCGCCGCCGACGAGGCCGTACGAGGCCTGTCGCGGGTCCGGGACACGGCACTGCTGGCGCTGACCGGCTCGGACGGCCAACCGCCCGTGACCATCCCACGCGACCCGGCGCAGAAGGCGGCACGGCGTGAACTGGCCAAGCGGATGTACCACGAGAACGACCCCGGCCTGTTCCAGCGCGCCCTGAACGCCGTCCTGGACTGGGTCGACCGCCTGCTCTCCGCCGCCGCGTCCGCGACACCCGGAGGCGCACTGGGCCTGGTCGTCGTCGTCCTGGCCGTCCTCGCGGTGCTGGGCGCCCTGTGGTGGCGCCTGGGCGCCCCCCGCCGCCAACCCGTCTCCGCCGCCACCCTGTTCGACGACCGCCCCCGCAGCGCCGCCGAACACCGCGCAGCCGCCGAGGCACACGCCGCCCAAGGCCACTGGAACCAGGCCCTCCAGGAACGCATGCGCGCCGTCGTCCGCGCCCTGGAGGAACGCGCCCTCCTCGACGTCCGCCCCGGCCGCACCGCCGACGAGGCCGCCGCCGACGCCGGCCGCGCCCTGCCCGCCCACACCGACCGGCTGCGCACCGCAGCCCGGGAGTTCGACGACGTGACGTACGGCGGGCGCCGGGCTACCCAGGCGTCGTACGAGCGCATCGCCGACCTCGACCGCGACCTGGAGCGCGCCAAGCCGATCCTGGCCGGCAGCGTCAACAGCTCCAGCAGCACCGACAGCACGACCCACAACAGCCGCCAGGGAGCCGCCGAATGACCACCGGCGTCGCCATCCCGGCCACCTCCACCGCGCCCACCACCCGCCAGGTGTGGACCAGGACCCGGGGCATCGTCCTCGCCGTGGTGCTGATCCTCGCCGGTGCCGTGGCGATCGCCGTCATCCGCTCCGACACCAGGCACGGCGACCTCGACCCACGCTCCGCCGACCCCTACGGCAGCCGCGCCGTCGCCGAACTCCTCGCCGACCGGGGCGTGGACACCCGCGTGGTCACCACGCTGACCGAGGCACGCGCCGCGGCCGGCCGCGACACCACGCTTCTCGTGGCCGTCCCGGACCTGCTGACCCCGCATCAGCAGTCGCTCCTGCAGAAGTCGACGGCCCGGTCGGGTGGCCGCACCGTCCTGGTCGCCGCCGGCAGCACGTCCGTCGAACGGCTCGCTCCCGGCGTCACCGCAGACCCAGCCAACAGCGTCCGGTCCACGCTCGACCCCCACTGCACGCTGGCCGCGGCCCGGCGGGCGGGCAGCGCCGACACCGGTGGCATCCGCTACACCACCACCCACCTCGACGCCGACTCCTGCTACCCCAGCCAGCGCCTGGCCACGCTCCTGCGCATCCCCGCGGCCTCCGGAAGCGGCGACACCGTCGTCCTCGGCGCGCCCGACATCCTGCTCAACGACCGCCTCGACAAGCAGGGCAACGCCTCGCTCGCCCTCCAACTCCTCGGCTCCCGCCCGCATCTGGTCTGGTACCTCCCCTCGCTCTCCGACGCCACGGCCACCGGTACCGGCGACCAGAAATCCCTGTTCGACCTGCTCCCGTCCGGCTGGCTCTGGGGCACACTGCAGCTCTTCATCGCCGCAGCCCTCGCCGCCTTCTGGCGGGCACGCAGGCTCGGCCCCCTCGTGCCCGAGAAACTCCCCGTGGCGATCCGCGCCTCCGAAACCGTCGAAGGCCGCGCCCGCCTCTACCGCAAGGCCAGCGCCCGCGACCGCGCGGCCGGCGCTCTTCGCTCCACCACCCGCACCCGCCTCGCCCCCCTCGTAGGCGTCCCCGTCTCCCAGGCGCACGCGCCCGAGGCCCTGCTCCCCGCCCTCTCCGCCCATCTGCACGGCGACGGACAGACCCTGCAAGCCCTGCTCTTCGGACCGCCGCCCGGCGACGACGCGGCCCTCATCACCCTCACCGACCAGCTCGACGCCCTCGAAAGAGAGGTACGCCGTCCATGATGGACCCGACCACTGACAACGCCGGGAACACCGGGAACCCGGCCGACGCCCGGGCCTCCCTGGAGGCCCTGCGCACGGAGATCGCCAAAGCCGTGGTCGGCCAGGACTCCGCCGTGACCGGTCTCGTCGTCGCTCTCCTCTGCCGCGGACACGTTCTCCTTGAAGGAGTCCCCGGAGTCGCCAAAACGTTGCTCGTCCGCGCCCTCGCATCCGCGCTCGAACTGGACACCAAGCGCGTCCAGTTCACCCCCGACCTCATGCCGAGCGACGTCACGGGCTCCCTCGTCTACGACACCCGCACCGCCGAGTTCTCCTTCCAGCCCGGCCCGGTCTTCACCAACCTCCTCCTCGCGGACGAGATCAACCGCACCCCGCCCAAGACCCAGTCGTCCCTCCTCGAAGCCATGGAGGAACGCCAGGTCACCGTCGACGGCGTCCCGCGCCTGCTCCCCGATCCCTTCCTGGTCGCCGCGACCCAGAACCCCGTCGAGTACGAGGGCACCTACCCCCTCCCCGAAGCCCAGCTCGACCGTTTCCTCCTCAAACTGACGATCCCGCTCCCCTCCCGCCAGGACGAGATCGCCGTCCTCACCCGCCACGCCGAGGGCTTCAACCCACGCGACCTGCGCGCCGCCGGCGTACGCCCCGTCGCGGGCCCCGCCGACCTCGAAGCCGCCCGCGCGGCCGTCGCCAAGACGAATGTCTCGCCCGAGATCACCGCCTATGTGGTCGACATCTGCCGTGCCACCCGCGAGTCGCCGTCCCTCACCCTCGGCGTCTCCCCGCGCGGCGCCACCGCCCTCCTCGCCACCGCACGCGCCTGGGCCTGGCTGACCGGCCGCGACTACGTCATCCCCGACGACGTCAAGGCCCTCGCCCTGCCCACCCTCCGCCACCGCGTCCAACTCCGCCCCGAGGCCGAGATGGAGGGCGTGACCGCCGACTCCGTCATCAACGCGATCCTCGCCCACGTCCCGGTCCCCCGCTGATGCCCCTCACCGGACGCGCCGCCCTCATCGCGGCCATCGGCTCGATCCCCATCGGCATCTGGGGGCCGAGCTGGACCGGCATCCTCGCCGTCGACGGCCCACTGGCTCTGGCCTGCGCCTGTGACTTCGCCCTGGCGGCTCCGGTACGACGCCTCGTACTGACCCGCTCCGGCGACACGTCCGCCCGCCTGGGCGAGACCGCGGACGTCACCCTGACGGTGACCAACCCGTCCGGGCGCCCTCTCCGGGCCCGCTTCAGGGACGGCTGGCCACCCAGTAGTTGGCAGCCCGGCACGGAGGTCGAGGCCTCACGCCACCAGCTGACCGTCCCCCCGGGCGAACGCCGGCGCGTCACGACCCGCCTGCGCCCCACCCGCCGCGGTGACCGCCAGGCGGACCGCGTCACGATCCGCTCCTACGGCCCCCTCGGCCTGTTCTCCCGCCAGGGCGGCCACAAAGTGCCCTGGACCGTACGGGTTCTGCCCCCCTTCACCAGCCGCAAGCATCTGCCGTCGAAACTCGCCCGACTGCGTGAACTCGACGGCCGCACCAGCGTCCTGACCCGCGGCGAGGGCACGGAATTCGACAGCCTCCGCGAGTACGTCCCCGGCGACGACACCCGCTCCATCGACTGGCGGGCAACGGCGCGGCAGTCCGCGGTCGCGGTACGCACCTGGCGTCCTGAGCGCGACCGGCGCATCCTGCTCGTCCTCGACACCGGGCGCACCTCCGCCGGCCGAGTCGGCGACGCGCCGCGCCTGGACGCATCCATGGACGCCGCACTCCTCCTCGCGGCCCTCGCCTCGCGGGCGGGCGACCGTGTGGATCTCCTCGCCTACGACCGCCGGGTCCGCGCTCTGGTCCAGGGCCGCGCCGCGGGCGACGTCCTGCCCTCCCTGGTCAACGCAATGGCCACGCTGGAGCCCGAGCTCGTCGAAACGGACGCCCGCGGCCTGACCGCAACCGCGCTCCGAACAGCTCCACGCCGTTCCCTGATCGTCCTGCTCACGACGCTCGACACCGCTCCGGTCGAACAGGGTCTGCTTCCCGTGCTCTCCCAACTGACCCAACGGCACACAGTTCTGCTCGCTTCAGTGGCCGACCCGCACATCGCCCGCATGGCGACGGCCCGCGGAAACGCCGACGCGGTGTACGAGGCAGCGGCAGCCGCACAGGCCCAGAGCGAACGGCATCGGACCGCGGAACAACTCCGCCGGCACGGTGTGACGGTCGTGGACGCGACGCCTGATGATCTCGCTCCTGCGTTGGCGGATGCGTATCTGGCCCTGAAAGCAGCGGGCCGACTCTGATTCCCGAATGGCAGGGGCCGCGACCGGCCCCTGCCGATTTCGCTCCGAGTCCTTAAATGCAGAAAGGCCCACGCCATACGGCGTGGGCCTTCCCCAAGAATTGTTCGGCGGTGTCCTACTCTCCCACAGGGTCCCCCCTGCAGTACCATCGGCGCTGTAAGGCTTAGCTTCCGGGTTCGGAATGTAACCGGGCGTTT